>NZ_WVIE01000013.1 GCF_010091945.1 Myxacorys almedinensis A | reverse complement strand
GCCATCAACCGAAGAAGCCTGCGATTGCCATTGACTATAATTTGCTGCCTTCGCGTTAAACCGAACTGACGTTAAGTTAAGTCACAAAATTGATTAAGCTATAAAGGTGTTTAAGCCGTAAAAAGCTGTTCGCAGTTCTCCAGAGTTGCGCCCAGTGCTCATGGCACGTCAGCCAAGTTTTCTGTCTTGTTAAGGCTTACAGGTTCCCGCTCCTTTATCTTCTGCCTCTGTGAACGTTATTTTGTTTGACTTCGACGGCACAATTGCCAACAGTCTAGATATTGCTTTTCACATTACCAATCGGCTGGCTAAAGAATTTGGCTACCCAACTACTAGCTTAGAAGAATTTAAGCAATTGAAGAAGCTAAGCTCTAGAGAAATTTTGAAGCAAGCTAAAATCTCTGTTTTTGTAGTTCCGTTTTTAGTGAAGCGGTTTAATGCAGAGTTTGGACAGAGCATTCAGCAGTTGCCAATTTTTCCAGGCATGAGAGAAACCCTGCTTGAACTCAAACAACGAGGGGATTGGCTCGGCATTGTCTCCACTAATTCAGAAAAAAATATTCGCTCGTTTCTAGAGACCCAACGGTTATCTGACGTGTTTGCTCAAGTGGTCTCCAGTTCTCGCCCGTTTGGAAAAAGTCGCCTGATCAAAAAAATTGTGCGCCAACATGGGTTTGCGTCTGACGCGCTATTTTATGTGGGAGACGAAACGCGAGATATCGAAGCCGCGAGAAAAAGTGGTATCCGTGCGATCGCAGTCACATGGGGGTTTAATTCCGCCGAGGCTCTAGCTGCCCAACAGCCCGATTTTCTGATTCACCAGCCGCCCGATCTGCTGGCGCTCACCCGCCCTGCCTCAGCCTCCCAAACCGGTGACAATCGGCATTTTTTGTAACCTTTATAACTTCAATTTCTGCCCTCTTCCCCATTGGTTAACGGCAACACCCCCTAATCTATAGTTCATCTTAAAATAACCCCCAATCCTGAAATGCCTTCCTAAGATAGAGCTAATGGCAGCTTCATCTGCCTATGCTACGGTGAGTGCTACAACGTCCCGTCAGGGGGAAACGAATCTATGGTCGATGCCCATTCAATGCACGATCTCCTAGAACGCGAATCCGCGCTCGATCGCGACTGCACCACGCTCTCGCGTCATGTCCTCGAACAGCTTCACAGCTTTTCGTCCGATGCCCAAGATCTCAGCGCCATTATGACGCGGATTGCTTTAGCCGGTAAGCTCATTGCTCGTCGGCTAAGCCGTGCCGGGTTAATGGAGGGTGTCCTAGGATTTACAGGCGACACCAACGTTCAGGGAGAATCTGTCAAGAAGATGGATATCTACGCCAACGAGGTGTTTATCTCGGTCTTCAAACAAAGTGGGTTAGTCTGTCGCCTCGCCTCCGAGGAAATGGAGCAGCCTTACTACATTCCTGAAAATTGCCCGGTGGGTCGCTACACGTTGCTGTATGACCCGATCGATGGCTCCTCGAATGTAGATATCAATATTAACGTTGGGTCTATTTTCTCGATTCGCCAGCAAGAAGGCGAAGATACAGACGGCACCGCCCAAGACTTGCTGCAAAGCGGCGGACGCAGCCAGCTTGCCGCAGGCTACATTTTGTATGGTCCGAGCACCATGCTGGTGTACTCGATCGGGCGAGGGGTGCATGCCTTTGTGCTTGATCCCAGCTTGGGCGAATTTATATTGGCAGACGAAAACCTCAAAACGCCAGAGCACGGTCCGGTTTACAGCGTCAACGAGGGCAACTTTTGGCAGTGGGATGAGCCAATCCGCGACTACACCCGCTATGTGCATCGTCATGAGGGCTACACTGCTCGCTATGGCGGGGCAATGGTAGGAGACTTCCATCGAATTTTGTATCAAGGGGGGGTGTTTCTTTACCCTGGTACGACCGAAAACCCTGACGGTAAACTCAGATTGCTGTACGAATCGGCTCCGCTTGCGTTTTTGATGGAGCAAGCTGGAGGTCGTGCTACCACGGGGACGCAAGAAATTTTAGATGTAGTTCCAACGAAGCTACATGCCCGCACACCTCTGTTTATCGGTAGCCGAAAAGATGTGGCGCTGGTTGAATCGTTTCTTCAAGAAGGGGTTAAGCGGCAGTCGATGTTGCCTTCGCGCTGATCATCTTCTTGCCACTCCCCTACAGAGCCGTGCTAACGCGGTTTTGCATACTCTACACAGGAGCTATATTTTCAATGACAGCTACTAACCATCTCTTAGAAATTCGTGATTACGGTCAAAGTATCTGGATGGATAATTTGAGCCGAGATCTTGTTGAGTCGGGCGAACTGAAGCGCTTGATCGAAACCCGAGGACTGCGGGGGATCACATCCAACCCAGCCATTTTTGAAAAAGCGATCGCAGGCAACAAAATCTACGATGCAGACATCGAGGCGGCAATCCGGGCGGAAAAGCCCCTGATGGAAATCTACGAAACTTTGGTGTTTGAAGATATCCGCAATGCCTGCGATATCTTTTTAGCGATCTACGAAGAATCGGACGGACTCGATGGCTACATCAGCATCGAAGTGCCGCCGACGATCGCCCACGACACCCAAAAAACCATCGAAGAAGCGCGCCGCTATCACCAAGAAGTGAATCGCCCTAATTTGATGATCAAAATTCCGGGAACGTCTGCTGGCTTGCCTGCGGTAGAGCAGGTAATCAGCGAAGGCATTAGCGTCAACGTTACCCTTCTATTCTCGGTTCAAAGCTATATCGATTCTGCTTGGTCTTACATTCGCGGCTTAGAGAAGCGAGTTGAAAAAGGCGAAGATATCAGCAAAATCGAATCGGTAGCAAGCTTCTTCCTGAGCCGCATCGACATCAACATTGACGAAAAAATTGATACGTTGCTGGCAAAAGGCACCGACCAACTGACCACCGAAGCCAAGCTGAAAGCGATCAAAGGAAAAGTTGCGATCGCAAACGCCAAAATTGCCTACCAGGAATACAAAAAGATCATTGCTGATCCCCGTTGGCTTGCCCTCAAAGAGAAGGGGGCAAATGTTCAGCGCCTGCTGTGGGCAAGTACTAGTACTAAAAATCCTGAGTACAGCGATGTGATGTACGTTGATGAGTTGGTTGGACCTGACACCGTAAACACATTACCTCCCAACACGATCGAAGCGTGCGCCGATCATTGTGATGTTGCCCCTCGCGTCGAAACGGGCGTCGAAGAAGCCTATAACTTGATCCAAAGCTTGAGCGACCCTGAGGTTGACATCAACCTAGACCAAGTTATGGATGAACTGCTTGTCGATGGAATTGCCAAGTTTGTCAAACCCTTCGAGTCGTTAATGCAGTCATTGCAAGAAAAAGTCGATCGGCTTGCTGCTGTATAAGTAGAGCCTGAGGTATGGGGAAAGACATTCTCTGACCAATACTCACGCTATTGTGAACGGGGAGCGCAACAGCCCGCTTTCTGCTCAGCTTCCTTCGTGGAGAGGGCAAGCCATAACAACAGCACGCAAGCTCCTCCTCCTTTCCCTCCATCTTTGTTTCCGCCTATGGTCACTTTGCTCGAAAATCCTCTCCGCGTTGGTCTCCAGCAACAACGAATGCCAGAGCCAAACATCATCGTGTTCTTCGGTGCTTCAGGAGATCTCACCAAGCGCAAACTGGTTCCGGCGCTCTATCACCTCAAGCGAGAACGTCGCCTACCGCCGGAGCTAACGATCGTGGGGGTTGCCCGCCGCGAATGGTCGCACGAGCATTTCCGCGACCAGATGCGCGAAGGCGTCGAAGAATTTTCTGATGGCGTTGGCTCAGAGGCAGTGTGGCAAGACTTTGCTGAGGGCTTGTATTATTGTCCGGCAGACATTGATAACCCAGACGGCTATCAAAAGCTCAAAACGCTGCTTGAAGAACTCGACCAAACGCGCGGTACGCGCGGGAATCGAATTTTTTACCTTGCCGTTGCTCCCAAGTTTTTTCCTGAAGCGATCCGGCAACTTGGCGCTGCCAAAATGCTAGACGATCCTAACAAAACTCGGTTGGTAATCGAAAAGCCGTTTGGGCGAGATTTGAGTTCGGCACAAGCCCTCAACCGCATTGTTAACCAGGTTTGCCGAGAAGAGCAGGTGTATCGCATCGATCACTACTTAGGCAAAGAAACAGTACAAAATCTGCTGGTTTTCCGGTTTGGAAACGCGATCTTCGAGCCATTGTGGAATCGCCAGTTTATTGACCATGTGCAAATTACCGTTGCTGAAACGGTTGGGGTTGAAGATCGGGCAGGCTATTACGAGTCGTCGGGTGCGTTGCGAGACATGGTGCAAAACCACCTGATGCAACTGTTCTGCCTAACCGCAATGGAACCGCCCAATTCTCTCGATGCCGATAGCGTCCGGACGGAAAAAGTCAAGGTGATTCAGGCGACCCACCTTGCCGATCCCAATCATTTGGAGCGCTCTGCCGTTCGGGGGCAATATTCGGCAGGGTGGATGAAAGGCAAACCCGTTCCTGGCTATCGAACGGAACCGGGGGTCAATCCTCAATCTCTTGTTCCGACCTATGTGGCAATGAAGTTTTTGGTAGACAACTGGCGCTGGCAAGGCGTCCCGTTTTACCTGCGAACGGGGAAGCGTTTACCCAAAAAAGTGTCTGAAATTGCGATTCAGTTTCGCGATGTGCCGTATCTTATTTTCCAGTCGGCAGCAAAGCAGGCAAACGCCAATGTTCTGACGATGCGAATGCAGCCGAACGAAGGGATTGGAATGCGCTTTGAGGTGAAAATGCCTGGGGCAGACTTGCGGACGCGATCGGTGGACATGGATTTTAGCTACGGCTCCTCGTTTGGCGTCACGGGCGGCGAAGCCTACGATCGCTTATTGCTCGACTGCATGGCGGGGGATCAAACACTCTTTACCCGCGCAGATGAAGTAGAAGCCGCTTGGCGCGTAGTTACTCCGGCATTGGCAGCGTGGGAAGCGCCTACCGATCCGTCGGCAATCCCGCAGTATGAGGCGGGAACGTGGGAACCAGCAGAGGCTGAACTGCTGATCAATCGGGATGGTCGGCGGTGGCGAAGACTGTAGCAACCCTCAAATATCACCCATCAAACATCACCTTTTCCTATGGCTACTCAATCTGCTCCTTTAGTCTCGCTTCAAGCCCCAAAAGATGTTTCGCTTAGCCAAGTTGAGACAGAACTTACTCAGATCTGGCAGAGCTACAGCGAAGCCAATGGTAACGATGCGTCGTTGGTAGCAACTCGCGCGTCTACGTTCACGTTAATCGTTTATGAACCTGAAGAAACTCAGCAGTTGCTGGCGATGCTCGGCTTTTACACCGGACCGATCGATGGTATTGATGGGCCTCGAACTGATGCTGCCATTCAAGCGGCTCAGGCAGCCCATTCCCTCCCTGTCACTGGACAATCAAGCGCTGAGTTAATTGAAAAATTGCGGGCAGAACTTGCTGTTAGAAACGGTAAGCTGCCAGTGGGGGGAAGCGCCAAGCATTTGCCTCAGTATGCGCTAGATGCAGGCGGGATGGGAATTGCAGATGCGATCGCAGCCCAAAACCCTTGCCGGATTATTTCGCTGTTTCCCGTTGCAGGCGAAGATGAAGGCGTTTCGGCGCAGGTGTCTGCCTACTGCCCGATTCAGAAACAGAACAAAAGTTCGCTGATCTGCTGCGAGTATATTACGCTCAAAGGAACGGAAACGGCGCTAGAGCGAGTCAGTGGGCTAGTGTCGTCTCTGCTCATCAGTGACCTGCCACGCTTGCTGTGGTGGAAAGCCGCTCCCACCCTAGAGCAAGAACTATTTCAACGGTTGTCCAAACTGTGCAACCAGGTCATTTTTGATTCGAGCCGCTTCACGGCTGACCCAGAAGGCGACCTGCTGAGGCTGAGCGGGTTCATGAAAGATGGGCTTCAGGTGGTAGATCTCAACTGGCGACGGTTAGCCGCATGGCAAGAACTAACCGCCGGAGCTTTCGATCCTCCAGAGCGGCGAGAGTCGGTGCAAGATGTGGATCAGGTTGTGATTGACTATGAAAAAGGCAACCCAACTCAAGCGTTGATGTTTTTGGGCTGGTTGGCAAGCCGATTGGGTTGGGAACCGGTCGAACGCCGGAAGGAGGACGATATCTATGACCTCCAACACATCACCTTTGCTCGTGCAGATGGGCGGACGATCGAGGCAGAACTCGCAGGCATTCCTACGGCGGATGCGGGAGAAGTTGCGGGAGACATGGTGAGTTTGAAGTTAAACTCGACTAATGCTGATGCCAACTGCTGTACAGTGCTGTGTTCTGAAACCACAGGCTGTATGCGAATGGAGGCGGCAGGCGGCGCTCAAGCCTGCGCGATTAATCAAGTCACCCCGATGAATGATCAGAAAGCAGAAACCCTGTTGAGTGAGCAACTTCAGCGCTTGGGTCAAGATCTGCTGTACGAAGAAAGCATGGCAGTGACAGCAGACATCATCCGCCACTAGGGCAGTTTGGTGGGGTAGAGCTTCCCCTTGGGTTGGCTCTACCAAGTGGTTCTATGGGCAAGGGCGATCGCAGCGTCTATCTTCTCTGTTGACCCAAATATTGCACAATGCCCCGGGCGATCGATTCGGCGAGAGTTTTGCGATGCGCCGCCGTCGCTAGCTTTGCGGCATCTTCTCGACCCGTCACAAAGCCAACCTCGACCAACGCCGAAGGCATAGATGTATATCTAAGTACATAAAATCTTGCCTGCTTCACCCCGCGATCGCGAGCACCCGTTGCTTGCAGCATACTCCTCTGAATGGCTTGCGCCAGCCCTAAGCCGCTTTGATAATAGAAAGTTTCGATACCATTAACATCTGGGCGACTCATACTGATCGCATTGGCGTGAATGCTCACAAACGCGGTGGCGTTGAGACGATTGGCAAGGGTAGTTCGCGGGGCTAAATCGAGGTCAACATCTGACGATCGCGTCATCACTGCCCGAATTCCTTGCTGCTGAAGCAGAACAGCCACTTGTCTGCTAATGTCAATGACAACATCTTTTTCTCGCAAGCCCCCAATTCCGACTGCGCCCGGATCAGGGCCGCCGTGTCCGGCATCAATCACCACAACTGCGTTGCTGACAGGAGTGCGCGGCGGCACAACAGGACGTGGCTGGGCAGGAGGAATTGCCGGAGTGGGGAGCACGGGCGGACGAACTGGACTTGGGTTGGCAGGTAAGGGAACCGGAATCGGAATTTGAGCAGAACCGGGAGGCGGAACTGGAAACAGCCCCCCCCCACTCGGTTTAGTCGGCACGACAACAGAACCTGGAGGAATGATGGGAGCACTTGGATTTGCTGTGCTAGCAAGTTGCGGACGGGGTAGCTGAACTGACCACTGCTGCGGCGTTGCCCCTTGAAATCTGACTTGGGCAGGGTCGAGGGTGTAGCCAGGGGCAAGTTCTACCACAAGGCGGGTAATGCCGCGATCGAACTGTCCCACTCGTAGGGCGCGAACGTTACCTGTGTAGGCTTCTGACACTGCCGGACGACCCAACGTGACCCCAGGTAAATCAACCACCAGCCGAGTCGGGTTAGCAATTAGTTGGGCGGTTGGTTGCACACCTTCGTCAGTTGTGAAGGTTAACTGGTTTTGCCCAGCATTGAATCGCCAAGTTTGTAATCGGGCTGCCTGCGCCGGATCGGCAAGCAAGATAAGAGCAAACGGCAAGAGGGAAAAGAAGGCTTGAAGGCTCCGTTTTTGCTTGAACGTTTTATTTACTTCTGTAGTGCGATTCAACGGATTTCTCATGGGTAGTATCGTGGTGATAGACGTTGGAGATTACAAAGATTTAGCGTTGCTAAAATGGTTGTGCATCTTTCAACGCGGATGTAGAAACTGACATACAAAAGAATTCCTCACACAATTTCTTCACACAGTAAGCTTGCTGATGCTTCCGCTGATCTCTAGCGATTTGCATCAAGCTTGCAGACTATGAACGATAGGGGTTATACCAAATTAATCTGTAAATGCTACAGACGCGTGACCTCCCCCAACCCCTCCTGAGTCAGGAGGGGAGCCAGGAAAGTCCCTCCTGACCTAGGGGGGATGCCGTAGGCAGGGGAGTCGAGGATCTGTCGCAGTGAAAAATCAATCTGGTATTAGAGAGCATCTGCGCCGTTAGAACATTAGCGCACGGAAATTTGGGATCAGAGGGTAGACAGAGAGAAGACTATACTCTGACCGTAAATCTGATCAGAGAGAATTTTATAACGTGCCCTTTGGCTGTGCTCTAGCCAATTTATTTAGCTTGAGACCAAGCCGATGTTTTAGGCGTTGCTGACAGGTTGAGTTGCCCCAAACCCCTGCTCTGCACGAGAGAAAGGTTAGAAATGTTGTTCTGTCTCCTGCCAAGGAGGGCTAGGATGAGAGCAAATTTAACGATTTATTTCTCGATTTAGCACTGCCGCTCGCCAGTTTGATTAGTTTTCACGTTGGTTGCTTTACTCTCCTCCACTACTTCAGGCATTTCTGGAAACTTTGGATGACTTAAGAAATCGCTGACAGAGATTAATGAACAGAGATGACTTAAACATTTGTTTGACAATGCCCTTGTTTGACAATGCCCTCGCATGTGGCTGACGTAAAAATAAGCACGAAGGTTTCGGCAATCAACCATCTGGTTGTTGCTAACGCTTTCGTGCTGAACGGAGAAATATTCGATTGCGATAAAACTAGCGGTCTGTCAAGGTTGAACTGAGTTGATAATTTACTGGAAGAAATCTTCTTCTGAGGCGAACCTAAGGGTTGGAGGCTTGAATTTGCTGAATATATGCCAACGTCTGCTGATAATGTTCTGGATTGCCCTGCCGCTGAAATAGCTGTGCCGCCGTATTTAAATCTCGCAGTGCTGCCGACTTGTCGCCAGTTTGGGCATAGATCAAGCCTCGACTGCCATAGGCTTCGGCTAGCTGGGCATTGAGGCGAATGGCTTGCGAATAGTCTTGAATGGCAGCGGTGGTGTCTCCGCGTTCGGTGCGGGCTTTACCGCGATTGTAGAGTGCATCGGTGTAGGTGGGTCGTAGCTTCACGGCTTGATTGATGTCTGCGATCGCAGCGTTCATATCTCCCATTTCGGCTCGCACAATGCCGCGATGGTTAAACGCTTCGGGATAATTGGGCTGGAGTTGAATAGCGCGGTTGAGATCGGTGAGCGCACCTCCTAAATCGCCCATTTCAGAGCGCACTTCCCCCCGATGATAAAACGCTTTGGCATGGTTGGGATTGAGCTTGAGGGCTTGATTAAAGTCAGCAAAGGCGCGGCGCAGGTTACCGTAGGTGTAGAGGGCTAAGCCACGAGAGAGGTAGGTTTCGCTGTGCTGGGGATTGATTTGAATCGCCTGGGTGTAAGCTGCGATCGCGCCTGCCAAATCTCCTCGTTTTTCCTTGTCCGCCCCTTGGCGCACCCATTCAGCCGCATGAGCTATCGGAGAGGGCACTGGCAACGCCTGAACCGGCTGAATCACCATTCCCCCCAAAAGACCTACTGCCAACCCGACTGCAATCCCGTGAAGTTTGGCAACGTCAATCGCTTTCGTGACTACTCTCATGCTTGCTGATTCCCAAATGCCGTTTCAACCCTGGTAAAATCACCAGCGCGATCGCCAATTCCGGAAGATTTACAAATTATTTTGAGTACCACCCTGGGCAGACCCAGAACCACTAAAATTTGGCTAATGCAGCCTGCATCTCAGTCCTTATCTAGATTTGCAACGGTTGAAAAAAAGGCACATTGGAGAAAGTAGAGCAAGCAGCACCATTGATGCAGCAAAGTTCCATTAGATTGTGTTCTCTGCTTTTACAGAAAGCAACTCAACCGCACACGGCTCTTTTATTTTTCGTGGCGGTCACACTGCATACATATCTCTGCTTCTACGTTAAGTTTAAACAATTTTTGAAAAGATAAAACTAGCTCTATTTTTGCAGTTTTTGCAAGATAAATTACATTTTGAAAGTCCCTCTCAACTGAAAATCTAACAACTAAGTCGAGTATTAGCAGCGATCTTAGAACGCGACGGTTGCACCGAAACACTCTCCGGAAGCCACATTTACTCAGGGAGATTTGAACCTACACTTTGAACTTACACTAAGTGCTCATTTATAAAACTTTTTTCATGCGGCGTTATGAATCCCGATCGTTCCAATCAGCTTCCCAAAGCGTTAGAAGCGCTTCATCAGCAAGCCCAAGATCTGTGCGATCGCATCCCCGCTTCGCCAGAGCAACCATCGAACTATGCCAGTTCAGACCAACTGTACCAACTGTTGCAGCAGCTTTGGTCAAGCTTAGAGCAGTCGCACAGGCTGCAAGCCCAGCTAAAACAGCAAAGCCAACAATTAGACTTGGCTCACGAGGCACAAGAATCGCAGTCTGTCCACTACCAGGACTTGTTTGAATTCGCGCCTGCAAGCTATCTCATCACCGATGTAGACGGGAAAATTCTCGAAGCAAATCGGGCGGCAACTCAGTTGCTAAATGCTGAGCTAAACCAACTGCTCGGTAAGCCGTTTAGCAACTTCGTCGCAAGGGCTGAGCAGACTTTGTTTTCATCCAATCTGGCGCATCTCAAGCGCGCGTCTGGTGCGTCTGAGTGGGAAGCTCGGCTTCTGCGGCGCGATGGGTCAGAACTTGCGGTAGCTCTTACGGTAGCGGTGGTTCAAAATCAAGACGGCGATCTGAGCCGCCTCAGGTGGCAACTGCTCGACATTACCCCCTACAAGCAAGCTGAAACCCAAACTCAGACGCTAAAGATCCACAATATGCAAGTTTTAGAAGTGGAGCGTCTCAAGTCGCAATTTTTGGCAGTCATGTCTCACGAGTTGAGGACACCGATCCACATTGTTAATGGGTTTGCTCAACTGCTGTTACGAAAATTCCAAGTCCAGCACGAGCCGCAACTGGTGGATATGACCGAGCGCATTGTTGGCAGCAGTCAACACCTTTTGGCGCTAGTTGAAGACATTCTCGATTATGTTCAGCTTCAGTCTAAGCGGCTGCAACTCAAGGTAGAGCCGTTTGATTTGGCAGACCTGATTGCTACAACGGTGGAAGAGTTTCGACCTTTGGCAAAGCGAAAGAACTTGGCGTTGCAGGTTGAGCTAGACCAGCCGCATCTTTGGCTGGAAAATGACCGCGATCGCCTGAAGCAAGTGCTAGATAATCTGTTGTCTAACGCAATTAAATTTACCGATCGCGGTGCAGTCACTATCACGGTAAAAGAGCTTGCCGAAAACCGGGTTGCGATCGCAGTGCAAGACACAGGAATTGGTATCGCTCAGGCTGATCTCAAAGCGATCTTCCAGGCGTTTTGCCAGTTGAGCCAAGCCCTAAGCCGCCAGTATGAGGGGACAGGGCTAGGGCTGTCTATTACTCATGCGCTAGTAGATCTGATGCAAGGATCACTTTCTGTGAGTAGCACCGTAGGGCAAGGCAGCACATTCTGTGTTCAGATTCCTCGCCAAATTGATTTGCCAGACTAAAAAACGTGATTGTGTGTGTTCTTGCAAACAGGATCGCTAATGGAAATCGATCGCCGGTTGAAGTAACAACATGATCGCGCCGACAACAACGAAAGATAGAGTAATCCAAAGCAGCATTCTATTGAGTTGCATGGCATTGCGCTAAAAAGACAATAATTGCAACGGTAAGAGAGTTGTTACTGATGTTCAACTGATCAAAAGGGGGACTCTAGCCTGTCGAAGTTCTACCTTTAGATAGGTTTAGTTTTGGCTCGATTAATGCTCTACAGTCCCATCCTCTAATTCTAAGGAGATAAGAAATGCTGTGCTGAAGATAGAAGCGGTTGACCTGCGATCGCGCTTATTCTTACTCCTATGGTGATCACGTAAATAAATTTACACAACTCTTTAGAAACCTATGCAGTTACAAATCGAATGTAATACTTCAAAGCATGGCTCCCAGGTGTGCTGCGTCTGTAGCCATCGATTTGCGTTAGGTCAAGCCAAGGTCATTCTGTGTGATGATCAGGGGGCAGCCTATGGAGAGGTTTGTTCTGCCTGTCTTCACAACGGGTTTGATTGGATTAAGCAAGAGTTTGAGTATTCTAATTTGTTGCACAAGACAGCGTATAACCAGTATCGATCGAGAAAGCGGGATGTTCCCCTCAGCGCTTAGGGTTAAGATGGCGCTTACGAAGTAACGGGTGATTGATGGAGTGCTAGGGTGCGATCGCTCCTCCACCCCACCATCAAGATTCCCAACCCTTGAAAAACCCTCGACAAACAAAAGGCTCTAGAGCATGATGAACTCTCTAGAGCCTTGAATTTTACAACAGTTTCAGTGATGGGCTAGCAATCGGGATGATAGGATTTGAACCTACGACCCCTTCGTCCCGAACGAAGTGCGCTACCAAGCTGCGCTACATCCCGATGTCCATATTTCAGGTTAGCATACCTGCTTGCCATATCGCGATTCACTTCAGACTCGATCCAGTTCAGACTCAAAGTCTACTTTGGTACGATAAAGAGTGCAAAACTTTTGAGAACAGCAAACGTGGTTGTAAAACCGGACTGGCTACGGGTGAAAGCTCCGCAATGGGAGCGAGTCGGCAACGTCAAAAACATTTTGCGGGATCTTGCCCTCAACACCGTTTGTGAAGAGGCATCGTGTCCCAACATTGGCGAGTGCTTCAACGCTGGCACGGCAACTTTCTTAATCATGGGACCTGCCTGCACGCGCGCCTGCCCTTACTGCGACATTGACTTTGAGAAAAAACCAAAACCCCTCGACCCTACCGAACCGCCACGGCTAGCCGAAGCCGTACGCCGCATGGGGTTAAACCATGTGGTGATTACGTCTGTCAATCGCGATGATTTGCCCGATGGAGGAGCAAGTCAGTTTGTGCAGTGCATCAACGAGATTCGCGCCATTTCTCCAGCGACAACGATCGAGGTTTTGATTCCTGACTTGTGCGCCAATTGGGAGGCGTTGGCGATTTTGCTAAGCGCTGCGCCTGATGTGCTCAATCACAACACCGAAACGATTCCTCGGTTATATCGCCGGGTGCGCCCGCAGGGAGACTATGGGCGATCGCTCGATCTTTTGCAGCGATCGCGGCAGATTAGCCCTTCTGTTTACACCAAATCGGGAATCATGGTGGGCTTGGGGGAAACGGATGAGGAAGTCCGCCAGGTGATGCACGATTTGCGTGGCGTAGAGTGCGATATTCTCACCATTGGTCAGTATCTCCAACCCAGCCAAAAACACTTGGGTGTGCAAAAATTTGTGACGCCAGAGCAGTTTGATGCTTGGCGCAACTATGGAGAAGCTCTGGGCTTTTTGCAGGTTGTGTCTTCGCCGCTGACCCGGAGTTCTTACCATGCTGAGCAGGTGAGAGCGTTGATGAACCAGCATCCACGGGGGAACGATTGAAGATTGCGATCGTTGGGGCGGGGGCATGGGGCAGCACGTTAGCAGAGCTTGCCAGAGAAAACGGGCATCAGGTTGACCTGTGGTCACGCCGTGGCTCGGCTGAACTATCCACAGTGGTAGAGCGCGCCGAGATCATTCTCTCAGCGATTGCCATGAAAGGCGTGCGATCGGTGATGACCCAGCTAAAAGGGTGTGACCTTGCCTCCGAGGTGATTTTAGTAACTGCCACCAAAGGGCTTGATCCCGACTCTGGCAATGATGTTGATCTGCCGATGCTCCCGTCTCAGGTGTGGCGCACTGGCTTTGCAAGCGGGGCAGTGGGCAAACCTCACCCCGCGATCGCGATCTTGTCAGGTCCCAATTTATCCAAAGAAATTCGGCGAGGCTTGCCTGCTGCCAGTGTGGTTGCCAGTGAAACCCTGGAAACCGCAGAACGGGTGCAAGCCGCGTTTTCCTCCCATCGGTTTCGCGTATATACAAATCTTGATCCGGTGGGCGTCGAGTTGGGCGGGGCACTGAAGAATGTGATTGCGATCGCCGTTGGCACCTGTGACGGACTCCGCCTCGGAGACAACGCCAAGGCTGCCCTGATCACCCGTGGGCTAGCCGAGATGATTCGCATCGGCACCTACTGGGGAGCCAACGCTGCAACCCTGTATGGACTCTCAGGCTTGGGAGATTTACTGGCAACGTGCAATAGCCCCCTCAGCCGCAATTATCAGGTGGGCTATGGTCTCGCCCAAAACAAATCCCTATCCCAAGTTTTAGAAGCGCTAGAAGGCACGGCAGAGGGCATCAACACGGCTAAAGTGTTGATCAAACTTGCTCAGCAACAAAATATTTCGGTTCCTATTTCCTACCAGGTCTATCGCCTGCTGGAAGGCGAGATCACTCCTCAAGCGGCGGTAGAAGAGTTGATGCAGCGCCATAGTAAGCCTGAGGTCTAGCCAATCTCAATTTTTTACCGCGATTTTTAGATGGATAAGCTATGGGAGTGGAGAGAGGGAGAGAGGGAGAATGGCTGTAAATAAAATCCTGAGGTCTCAAAATCATATGCTTGAGGGATTGGCTTTGCCTAATCGTCCAGAGGCTCATCGAACGGCGGCTGATCAATTTCCCCTTCTTTGCGAATCTCGTCTGATGTGTCTAACGCGATCGCTTCAGCATCGGTCACTGCTTCACCACTTACCTTTGCCTTTCGTCGCGAAATGAGTTGGCTCATGCCTTCCGGTAACTGATTGAGTTGAAAATACTGATGAAACTTATCGGTCACTTGCACCCAGTACGAACGCCCATCCGCTTTGCGACGCCGCTTGACAAAGCCTTGAGTCACAAGCTCTTGCACATGCTGATATGCGCCTGACCCCCGCAGATCCACCAGATCCGTTTGGGTGAGTGGACCTCGCATGGCAATTACCGCCAGCGTTCTCAGCGCCCCAACTCCCACATCAGCAGGAATCAGCGCATGCACAAGATTTTGGTAAGACTCGCGCAGTTGCAGCGTATAGCCTTTCCCAGTGTCTACCACCTCTAGCGCGGTTTCTCGGTGGGCATAGTCTCCCATCAGTTCTAATAATCCTTCTTCGGCAGTCTTGCGATCGCAGCCCGCAAACTCTGAAATCTGCGCGATCGATAACGGTTGCGCTTTAAGGTAAAGAATCGCTTCAATGGTGATGGCAAGACGAGACATGATGCGGTAAGGGATAGGTCAGCAGAAACGACTTAACAAATTAGCAGGTTAACCCACAAACGTAGATTTATTTCAGGTCGTTCGTCTATTGCTACAGTAGAAATGCTACAGAAACGCCGCTTTTTACCCCACTCTCCCCCCAGTTTTATGAGCCATTCACCCTCTCCCCTCGACTCTGCGCCCCAGCCTGAGACAGCTACCGAGCGCCCGCCAAGCTATGTCAAGCTAGCCATGCGAAACATGGTGCGCAAACGAGGAAAGTCTCTGTTTCACTTTGGGCTAACGACGATCGCGCTGTTGGGCGTTTTGGTTGGGCTATCGTATCTGACACGGTAATAAGACAGCATGCATGTTGAAGTAAGTGTGCAAGAAGGTTACGTCACAGCACAAGGTGTAACTTCTCCGGTCAGTTTGGAAACTTGGGAGATTTGGTTGCGTCATTGGTTAAAATTGCTGCGCCCTGCCAAAGATGGAGTAGAGGGCGGGCAACCTCTCCACGCTCAAGAGCACTACGAGCTAAGCCTACGGCTCACCGACGACGAAAACATCCAAACCCTCAATCACCAATATCGCCAAAAAGATGAGCCGACTGATGTTTTGTCCTTTGCCATGCTGGAAGTTGAGTATCCCGAATTTGATGAGCTTGACGAAGAACCCCTCTATTTAGGAGACATTATTATTTCGATCGACACCGCCGCGCGCCAAGCCCAGCAGCAAAAACATTCCTTAGAAACAGAATTGGCGTGGCTCTCAGCCCATGGACTTTTGCACCTCTTGGGGTGGGATCATCCCGATGACGATAGTTTAGAAAGAATGTTAAATCAGCAACAGGTGCTCCTTAATGCCGTTGGTCTTACGGTTTGGCTCTAGCCCGATCGCTTGGACGGTAGGGGCGTGCGGCTACGGTTTGATCGGTGGTTTAACCGGTGGTTTAACCGGTGGTTTGACCGGTAGTTTGAAATTAATCTGCCAGAGCCTAAACTAATTTCCATTTTTACGCTAATTTTTGAGAAGCCATTCTGTTCACTCTTCCGCCCGTTATGTAGCTTGCTGTTATGTCCCAAGAAGTTCCAACCCAACCTTCAAAGCGTCCGTCGTCGAAAATTGTGCCCTTGGTGAAGCCCGATCGCGATTTGGCATGGCAGGTTGCACCCACGTTGTTTACCAGCTTTAAGTACGCTTGGATGGGCGTGAGCTACGCTTTTCTGACGCAGCGCAACTTTCGGATTCATGTACTGGTCGGCAGTGCCGCGATCGCCCTTGGCATTGTTCTCCGTTCTAGTGTGGTTGAGGTTGCGGTGATTGGTCTGACGGTGGGTTTGGTGTTGGCGATGGAGTTGCTCAACACTGCGATCGAGTCGGTGGTGGATTTAACCGTGAAACAGTCATATCACGAACTGGCGAAGATTGCCAAAGACTGCGCGGCGGCGGCGGTGTTGGTGGCAGCGATCGCGGCAGTCTTGGTAGCAGGCTGCGTTCTGTTACCGAAAGTATTTGTTGTCATCCCAACTCTCCTGAGCTAAAAATGAGCGCTAGACTAGAGTTCAGCGTTCGTGTCTAGACTTCATGATTCTTGTCATCGACAATTACGATAGTTTTACCTATAACCTGGTTCAGTATCTCGGCGAGTTGGGATCGCAGTTCGCGATCGCAGCCGACATTCAGGTATACCGCAACGACCAAATTACCCTAGAGCAGGTGCGCCAGCTTGCGCCTGCGGGCATTGTGATTTCCCCTGGTCCAGGACGCCCCGACGACGCAGGGATCTCGATGGACATCATTCGGCAATTGGGGGAGACCGTGCCTATTTTAGGCGTCTGTTTGGGGCATCAGAGCATTGGGCAGGTGTTTGGCGGCACCATTGTGGCTGCGCCCGTTTTGATGCACGGCAAAACCTCAGAGGTGCAGCATACCGATCAGGGCGTGTTTGCCGGGGTAGAAAACCCGATGACCGCGACTCGCTATCACAGCCTTGTGATTGAGCGGCAGAGTTGCCCCGATGTGCTAGAAATTACGGCTTGGGTAGACGATCAAACCATCATGGGGGTTCGGCATCGGCGCTATCCGCACATTCAGGGGGTGCAGTTTCACCCTGAAAGTGTGCTGACGGCAGCCGGGAAGCAGCTATTGCGGAACTTTTTACAGGACATTGGCGGTCGTGCTTAGGGAGGAGTCGTGAGGGATCAGTTGACGTGGAGCGCCCTTTCCCTCAACACTTAAAACTCAGGACTCGTAGATCGGATGTGTGGAGGAGAATATGAAGCGGAGACAGTTTTTACAGGTTGCAGGCGCAGGGTTGGGTAGTGCGATCGCAGCCATTGCCACCTCAGAACTCGGAGCGAACGCGCAGACCAGTTCTGTGTCGGTGCAGTATTTGGGTCACACCTGCGTGTTGCTCAGCGGCGGCGGACAACGGATTCTCGTTAACCCGTTTAAGAGTGCAGGCTGCACGGCGGGATATCGCCCGCCCAAGGTAGCCGCCGATTTGGTCTTGATCAGCAGTCAGCTTTTAGATGAAGGTGCGGTAGATGTGGTGCCCGGAAACCCACGGCTGCTGTACGAATCTGGTGCCTATAACCTAAACGGGCTGACGATTCAGGGCATCGCTACTGACCACGATCGCAATGGCGGCAAACGCTTTGGCAGAAACGTCGCGTGGAAGTGGACTCAGGGCGGTATGTCTATCTTGCATCTGGGCGGGGCGGCGGCTCCGATTAGTTTAGAGCAAAAAATCTTGATGGGCACGCCTGATGTGGTGTTTATTCCGGTCGGCGGTGGACCAAAAGCCTACACCCCGGAAGAAGCCAGACAAGCACTGCAAGTCTTAAATGCCAAGATCGTTGTACCAACTCACTACCGCACTCAGGCGGCTAAAGATCAGTGTGAGATTACCCCGCTGGATAATTTCCTGACTCTGATGAGCGGTACCCCCGTTCGGCGAGGGGGAAGTTCGCTGAGTCTGAGCCGTTCAGATGTGCCGAAAGAGGGGATGGCGATCCAGGTTATGAGCTACAAATTTTAGCGCTATCTTTTAACTAAGGCAGGGTGGGCAACGCCAAAACGCCTGGTTTGAGCACCGTGCTTACTCACCGTTTGATTTCTGTCGTCTCGATTAATGTTGTGCACTCACAGTTATGCAATCAGAATTTCAGCAACGGCGCGATCGCTTTCTTGAAAAAATCGGCAACGGCACCGCGATTTTGCGGAGTGCGCCGACAGCAGTGATGCATAACGATGTGGAGTACAACTTTCGGCAAGACAGCGATTTCTTTTACCTCACCGGGTTCAACGAGGCACATTGTGTGGCGGTGTTTGCGCCGTGGCACGAGACCCACAAGTTTGTGCTGTTTGTGCAGATCAAAGATCGTGATAAAGAAACGTGGTCAGGCTATCGCATCGGGGTGGAGGCGGCAAAGGAGATGTACGGCGCAGACGAAGCCTACCCGATCACCGAACTCGATGAAAAGCTACCGCAGTATGTTGAGAAAGCCAATCGCATTTACTATCACATGGGGCGCGATCGCAGGTTTAATGAGCGCATCATCGCCCTCTGGCAGCGCTTTATGGCAACCTATGAGAAGAAATGGACAGGTCCCATCGCCATTGAAGATCCAGGCCCGTTGCTCTCCCCGTTGCGACAGGTCAAGAGTGAGCACGAGTTAGAGTTGATGCGAACCGCCGCTGCGATCGCGGCAGAATCTCACAATCTGGCTCTCCAGCTTCGTAAACCGGGCATGTATGAATATGAAATTCAAGCCGAGATCGAGCGTCTGTTCCGGCTGCGAGGCGGCTTGGGGGTGGCGTATCCCTCTATCGTGGCATCCGGAGCCAATTCTTGCATTCTGCACTACACGGAAAACGATCGCCAAATGCGAGACGGTGAACTGCTATTAGTCGATGCTGGCTGTTGTTATGGATATTACAATTCAGACATTACACGCACCTATCCGGTGGGCAACACCTTTACTGAAGAACAGCGCATCTTGTACGAATTGGTGTTGAAGGCACAGTTAGCTGCGATCGCGCAGGTGCAACCCGGTAGCCCTTGGAACCAGTTTCATGATGCCGCCGTTCGTACGATCGTGGAAGGATTGATGGAGCTTGGGCTGTTGCAAGGAGACATCGACGCGATTATTAAAGAAGAAAAGTATAAGCCGTTTTTCATGCATGGAACCGGGCATTGGCTTGGCTTAGATGTGCATGATGTCGGAGTGCGGCAAATTGGAGAGACATGGCAGAGCTTTCAGCCCGGTCATGTGGTCACAGTTGAGCCTGGAATCTATATCCGACCAGACTTTAAGCCTGCCGAAGAGCAGCCCGAAGTGCCGGAACGGTGGCGCGGTATTGGCATTCGGATCGAGGACGATGTATTGGTTACGTCAACGGGAAATGAAATTCTAACGGCAGCGGTTCCGAAATCACTGGAAGCAATGGAGAGATAAACATAGAGAGTATTCTCTACAACCAGACTTTATCTTTGCGCCAACTCACCCATAGCATCCTTAAGCTCAAGAGATGGCGAACCGCAGGTCGTTCACGCCTTCACACTAAAAAACTGAGCGGATGAATGCTAATTAACTAAGACTAGAGAAAATTAGGTAGTGTGATTTGTACTCTAAAGGGCATATTGACTGATATAGGCATCTGCCCCAAGAGATACATTATCTTGACCGTTTTCCCTTCTTCTAATCCTAGCCTCAACCGCCAATGCCATTATTTACTAGCGCATTCTTGCCGCTCAACGGCAGCAGCACTTTAGCACACCTAGACGCGACCCATCTTTCTGATGTCTGCCAAGCCTTGGCTCGCGAGATCGAGCTAGAAAAACTATTGGCGACCTTGCTTCACAGCTTGAGCGAAACGTTTGGGGCAAATAAATGCGCGGTGTTGATGTGGCACGAAAATCGGTGGGACATTGCTGCGATCGCAGAGCGGCAACAGATGACAATTGGGTTTACATCGCTTTCGGTCGAACCATCTCAAGCAGTGCCCATGTCGCTTGTGCAGGGGGTAGCGCGGTCGTCGCAACCGATTTTGCTGAGCAGCGCGATCGCTCAAAAGGCGGTTGCGACTGATCCCTATTTTCGGCACCCCCTGCCGCAGAGCGCTCTCTGTACGCCGATTCTCAATCAAGGCGAGTTGATGGCGATCGTATACCTAGAGCAGGATCAGAGCAGTAAAGCGTTTACGGGCAATCGGGCGGCAGGGCTAAATCTATTGCTGACCCACAGCGCGATCGCGCTAAACAATGCTCTACGTTACCAAACACTGCAACATTCAGTGGCGATCGCACAGGCAGAAAATCTGGGGCTGAAAACCGCCCTTGCTGCCACCCAAGAGCAGATGAAACAAGTCGTGTTTCGTGCAGAAATTGACTGTGCACTAACCAATGGCAGCACCCTGCAAGACATTCTCAAGCACTGCACAGATGCCATGGTTCAGCACTTGGGCGCTGCCTTTGCCCGGATCTGGACGCTCAACGCCGACGAAAACGTGCTGGAGTTGCAAGTTAGTTCTGGGTTATACACCCATATTGATGGCGATCATGGGCGGGTTCCGGTGGGGATGTTTAAGATTGGCTGGATCGCCCAAGAGCGCCAACCGCATCTCACAAACTCGGTGTTAGATGATCCGCGGGTTGGCAATAAAGAGTGGGCACGGCAGATGGGGATGGTGGCGTTTGCTGGGTATCCGCTTTTGGTGGAGGGGAGATTGGTCGGCGTGATTGCGATGTTTGCCTACCAAAAGCTAACGGAGTCGGTGTTAGAAGTGCTCAAGTTGGCGGCAACTGAAGTGGCACTGGGCATCGTTCGGAAGCAGACCGAAGAGGCGCTGTATCGGTCGGAGGCTCGTCTGCGACAGCAAACCCAAGAGTTGCAGCAGGCATTGCAAGAGGTGCAGCGGGCGCAGGCGCAAATGGTGCAGAGTGAGAAGATGTCTGCGCTGGGCAGCCTTGTGGCGGGAGTCGCCCACGAGATTAATAATCCTGTAGGGTTTTTAGCGGGCAATATCAATCCAGCGTTGCAGCATGTTGAGGATTTGTTTGGCTTGGTTGATTTGTATCAGCGCAAGTATTCTGATGCTGAGATTGAGACCCAGATCGAGACGATCGAGCTTGGCTACCTGCGGCAGGACTTGCCCAAGCTCATTGGGTCGATGCGGGAAGGGGTGGAGCGGATTCGCGGCATTAGTGCTAGCTTGCGAACGTTTTCTCGCGCCGATTGCGATCGCTCCACCCTCTATAACCTGCACGACGGAATTGATGGCACGCTGCTGATTCTCAAACATCGGCTCAAAGGAACTTCTGCTTGTCCAGCGATTGAGGTGATCAAATCGTTTGGGCGGCTTCCGCTCGTTGAGTGCTTTGCAGGACAGATGAATCAGGTGTTTATGAATCTTTTGGCAAATGCCATCGATGCGTTAGAGGAGGCTAATGTAGGACGCAGCCTCGACCCTATTGTGAGTCACCCCAATCAGATTACCATTCGCAGCGCGATCGCAGACGATGGGCAGCAGATTGTGATTGGCATTCGGGACAATGGATTAGGCATGTCTGACGCAGTGAAGGGCAAGGTGTTTGAGCATTTGTTTACGACGAAAGCCGTCGGAAAAGGAACCGGGCTAGGATTAGCGATCGCGCGCTCAATTGTGGTAGAAAAACATGCCGGAACGCTAGATGTCTGTTCTGAACTGGGGCAAGGCACGGAGTTTGTGATCACTCTGCCGATTCGAGCAGCAACGGGTGAAGACAAAGCAGATTAAGGCTATCGTTGGCAGCCAAGCTACCCCGTTTTTGGCGTGGGGAGGCGCTTTAGAATGATCAGCGAAGAACCAACCACCGGGCTACGAGCAATCAGCGCTCCATTGGCATCGGTGAGTTCGAGGGTTGTAAAATCAAAGTCTTGCGATCGCGCCAACAGTTCATCTCCCAACTGATTTTGCTGGGCAGGCGAAAGCTGATACCACCGATCGCTTACCCCCACCCGCAACCGGCTCCGGCGAAAGTTGGGTTGCACCCTTTGCACCAATGCCGAGGCGTAGCGATCGCTAATCTCCATCATCTGTCCGTCGATCGAGGCGATCAAGCTCTGTTCGGGCGTTAGCTCAACCGGCGGTTTGGGCTGGGGTGCTGGCTCTAGGGCAACGGCGGCAGGTTCAGGCACAAGGTTGGGCATTGGCTCAGGCGGCGGCTCAGAGGGTTCTGTAGTGCTTTGATCGGGCGCTACACCCATCGATTCAGGCGCATCAGCATCAGGGGAAAGTGCAGGCGAGGCAGCCCGATCTTGAATTGCCCCATCAGGCTCAGAGGCAACCAAAACTTCTGTTGAGTCAAGAGCAGAGCGATCGGTAGGAAAAGATGCCGTAGGCTCCGGTGAGGCAATGGGCGGCGGTGGAACCAATAGCTCTGGTGGAACACCTGGAAGAGAGGGAGCAACCTGTGCCGGCTGGGGCAGCGCGGTTTTCTCAGAGTTTTGCACCGTCCGCATTGTCTCTTCTTCCGGTGGTTTTGCCGGAAACAGCATAGACGTACACAGCACCCCGATCAGGACAACCCCCGCCAAAATTCCCGCCAACGCTCGGTTGTTGAGTTTACGCTTTGGTAGGCGGGGCGATCGCGGTGCCTTCGTCGGAGTTGCTGATTGTTCGTTGGGTTGGGTTTCGAGGGTTTCAACCAGCGTTTCTAACCCTTGAATCACCCGGCGCAACGCATGGATGCCCACTGTTCTCACAAACGATGGAGTTTGCTCAGATGCAAGAGGCTGTGGCACACTAGAGCGAGATTTTCGAGGCAAATTTCGAGACGATCTAGAACGATTGGCGTCGTTTTGTGACATACCTGTGTTGCCTCTAAAACATGATCGAAACACCTAAACCCTGTAGAGTGCTTCCAGAAATGTTTCTAGATTACAGGGCTTCTAGAGCTTCAATCTATCACTTGTCGTTGTGTCTAAATCTTACAAAGTATGCGCTTAAACCGTCGTCAGTTACTAGTATTAGGGGGCATGGGTGGGCTGGGTCTCGCCTTTGTGGGGAGAGGCTTAAGTCGCCCGGTCACCAGCCCGATCGAGTTTACGAAACTGCCATCTCTGCCGCCTCAGCCCGCTAGTCAAGATTTGGTCTTGCGGTTTGTTGCGATCGCAGATAGCGGGTCTGGGGCAAAAGATCAGCTTGCGGTCGGTAAGGCGATGGCAAACCATCATCAGAGCCATCCCTATTCGCTGGTGGTGATGGCAGGCGACAATATTTATGACCAAGGCGAGATCGAGAGAGTTGGCGTGACGTTTGAGCAGCCCTACGCCGAGTTACTCAAGCGAGGCGTGCGGTTTCAAGCGGCGTTGGGCAATCACGACATTCGCACCGCAAACGGAGATTTGCAAGTTGAATATCCCGCCTTCAACATGAAAGGGCGCTACTATACCTACCGAGAAAAATCGGTGCAGTTTTTTGTGCTCGATACCAACGAGTGGCAGCCTCAGCTTGCCTGGTTGGAAGCGGAACTCAAGCGCAGCGATGCATCTACAAAAATTGTTTATGGGCACCATCCCATCTATTCATCGGGTCTGTATGGCACCAACCCTGAGATGGTGAAAGCGTTTACGCCCTTGTTCAAAAAATATCAGGTGCAGCTTTACCTCAATGGGCATGAACACAACTACGAGCGCACCCAGCCAATTGATGGAACCACCTATCTGATCACCGGGCATGGCGGCGCAACGCTACGATCGGTGAAGCGATCAGACTGGACAGCCTATTCAACTTCACGGTTTGGCTTCTCTGTAGTAGAGATCTATCCCGATCGCATGGAGATTCAAGGCATTGGTGCCAATGGGTTGGTCTACGATCGCGGCAGTGTTCCGCTTAAAGCCGCTCAGACCGCTTAAATACCCTTAAATACCAAGGGTTGGGAAACAGGGTTGGAAACCGCCGTGCTGCAACCCATGAGGCAATTTCGAGCAGCTTACACCCGTTCGTAAGAGGTGACTAATACTTCTGTAATTTTTCCGCGCTTGTCAGCATTGCAGTTAATGTTTCTGCTAGCGTAAATTGTGTGGATGTGGAAGTCTTTGTAGAGATCTCGCACAAACGGGCAGTCAGAGTTAGACAGCATAACCTTGACGCCGCGATCGCATAGCTCAATCACCACATCCCGCAACCGAATCTGATCTGCTTCTAAGAATGAATAGCGACTATACGATGTGAACTTACTCGTCGCCGTTAAGGGATGGTAGGGCGGATCGAAATAGACAAAATCTTGATCGGTGGTGGCGTGTTCCAAAACGTGCTCAAACGTAGCCGCTTTGATCTGGGCAGACTTCAGCACCTCGGCATCAGAGCGCAAAATATCTGGATCGCAAATCGCCGGATTTTTGTAGCTCCCAAGGGGCACGTTAAACCCGCCTTTCGAGTTTTCGCGATACAACCCGTTAAAGCAGGTTTTGTTGAGGTAAATAAACCGCGCCGCTCGGTCTAGATGGCGGCGTTGCAGCAGACTCTCCGCCAAATCGTCCGGCGTATCGTCGGCAGGCGTTGGCTGCGATCGCACGGCATAATAATGCTCAGCACAGTGATCGTGGCGATGGTCTTCGAGCCGCGCAATCAATTCCTCAACCTCATCTCTCACACAACGATACACATTAATCAACTCCCGATTAATGTCAGTCAACACCGCTTGCTGAGGCTGGAGATGAAAGAACACCGCCCCACCGCCCACAAACGGCTCATAATAGCGCTGATACTCGGTTGGAAAGTAAGGAAGATACTGTCTGATCAGTTGATTTTTGCCGCCTGCCCACTTGAGAAATGGACGCGGAGCTACCTGCGGTTGCATTGCGCTTTGCGCCGATCGTGTTGAAATAACCATACTCAATATCTAACCCCATTGACCTTAAAACAAATACATTTGATCTGCTTTGTTAAAGGGTGCGCCCCCTATCGATCAGGTTTGATAATCGATCCGGTCGGTCTCCGGGCACCCTGTTTCTCGATATGATGGAAAAAGTTTAAGAAACACAACTCATGCAAGACCTTTGGAATACTGTTTCTAAATACCCCAGACTCGTGGCAGGGCTGATGGTCGGGGTGATTCTATTTGCCCTCGCACCCCTGGCACCGTTGCTCAAAAATCCGGTTACTGCTGTGGCTGTGATCGGGTTTTTTGTGGCAGGGTTTGCCTTCTTCACCTTTACGCTGCGAGCCATGTTAGGCATTTAGCGCGCACAGCAGACCCAGATTTGACCCCAGATTTGACTCCACATTTGCACAGTGCGAAGAGCGCTAAGATAAAAAACGTTTGGAATGAAAGGCGGCGGGTATGGCAACAGATCGAAGAGTAGCTCGTGTTTCTGAATCGATCAGACGCGAGGTGAGCCAAATGTTGATGAATGGCATCAAAGACGATCGCGTTGGCACAGGCATGGTTAGCATCACCGACGTTGCTGTGTCGGGCGATTTGCAGCACGCGAAAATCTTTGTCAGCATTTATGGAGACGACGACGCAAAAGCCGAAACCATGGAAGGGTTGACCTCGGCAACAAGCTATGTGAGACGAGAATTGGGCAAGCGCCTTCAGCTTCGGCGTACCCCGGAGGTGATCTTTGCTGAAGATCGCTCGATCGAACGGGGCGACAAAGTGCTGAATTTAATCAGTCGTCTCAGTCAAGAACGCAAAGAAGACCCTGAGGAACCGGATACTGACGAAGAGTAATGAGTGAATGGGTAGATGGGTAGATGGGTGGATGGGTAGATGGGTGGATGAGTAACATCTCCTTTCACCCCTCCACCCTTTCACCCCTCTACTCTAAAGTTGCTAATCTACTAGTTTTGCAAAGTGCCGCGCGATCGCATTACTATTTGATGGGATTCAGCCAGATTCGTCCCCCATCTTGTCCTTATGTCTCACCTGCTTCCCAACCCAGACGCTTTGAGCCTCGCTCAGCAAATCGCTCAAATGGTGGTTGTTCGGGCATCGGGGCATTTGTTCGACCATGAGATTCGGTACCCGGTTTGGGAACCGCCATCCGCTGTGCTTCAGCATTGGGTGAAAGATCTGGGCGTGGGCGGCGTCATCTTGTTAGGAGGAAGCGCCGCAGAAGTTGCCCTGCGATCGCAGCAGTTTCAAGCATGGGCAACGGTTCCGTTACTGATTTGTGCCGATGTCGAAGAAGGCGTTGGGCAAAGATTTTCAGGCGCGACTTGGTTTCCACCACCGATGGCGATCGCGGCGATCGCACAGCAGGATCTAGACAGCGCCTGTCGCCTTGCAGAGCACATGGGGCGCACCACCGCTCAAGAAGGCTTAGCCATTGGCTTAAATTGGATTCTTGCGCCCACGGTGGATGTGAATAACAACCCCAACAATCCGGTGATCAATGTGCGATCGTTTGGGGAAACGCCAGCGATCGTGAGCGCCCTCACCACCGCTTTTATTCGAGGGGCGCACTCCCAAGGCGCGCTAACCGTTGCCAAGCACTTTCCTGGGCACGGAGACACCGCCGTTGATTCTCATTTAGAACTGCCCATCATTCCCCACGATCGCAGCCGCCTCGATCAGATCGAGTTGCCCCCGTTCAACGCGGCGATCGCGGCGGGGGTTGATTCGATCATGAGTGCTCATCTGCATATCCCCGCCTTAGATGACGCTCCGGCAACGCTTTCCTATCGCATTTTGACGCAGTTGCTCCGAGAAGAATTGGGATTTGACGGTCTCATTACCACCGATGCTCTGGTCATGGGCGCGATCGCTAACCAGTATGGCACCGCAGAAGCCTGCATCCTTGCCGTAGAAGCAGGAGCCGATATTTTGCTCATGCCCCTAGAGCCAGAAAATGCCATTGCCGCGATTGGCAACGCCGTCGAGTCTGGGCGCATTTCTCGCGATCGCATTCGCGCTTCGGTAGCACGAATCTGGAAGGCAAAATCGCAGGTGTGTGCCCCTCGGTTAGGCACGACTCATGGGCAGAAAACTGGCTCTCTGACGGGTTTGGAAACGCACACTTTGACCGAACAGATCGGGCAGGCAGACGCCGCGATCGCCAATCGAGAAATTCTCCAACGCTCTATGCAGGTTTACCGCCCTACCCCCTCTCGACTCTCGACCCCAACCCAGGGAAGCAATCTAATCGTGGTCGATACGCTGCTAGAGTGCGACTTTCTAGGACGGACTGCCCCCGCGATCGCACTGCCTCAAACCTACGGGTTTACTCACGTTCAACTCGTCGATCAGCACACCCCCGATCTTTCTTCTAAACTAGCCAGCCATCAGCCCACACTCTTGCAACTGTTTATCCGCGGCAATCCCTTTCGAGGCAGTGCCGGGCTGAGCGAAACAGCACAAGCCTGGTTTGAGTTTTTGCAGCGCTCTGATCAACTCTGCGCGATCGCTATCTATGGCAGCCCCTATGTGCTAGACCAGTTCATCCCAAAACTGCCGCCCGATGTGCCCTATGTGTTTACCTACGGGCAAATGCAAAGCGCACAAGCGATCGCCCTACAAGCCTTGTTTGGCACTGCTCACCAACCCTAACCAAACAAAAGGACGCCCGAAAGCGCCCTAGTGAACATGCGTAGACACATAAAACTAAAACTCTCGCAACGAATTAGTACTCCAAAAATAGGGTGTTAAATACGGCGCTATCGGGAGCGGCTTCTTTGGTTGCAGGCGTTTTAAACTGTTGGGCACTTCTATCAAGCTCAGCCACTTGGCTGCTCAGAAACGAGAGACGTTTTTGAATCCGATGGCGGCGAAGGTCAATCGCGTCGAGTTCATGTTCGAGCCGCTTTTTCTCGATCGTCAATTTATACAAATTCAGGTACGCAGCCGCCTCAGTTTTAGGGCGGGGCATCGTACTCCTCAGTTTGGGTTGAGACTCGAGGGAACAGTAATTAGGGCGCATGATGGAATACCTGTAGGTTGAGAACTAGGGTAGAACCTACGTAAATACCAGTAGGAAAGTGTCGTCCACTCTAAGAGGTACTTCAGTACATTCTTCTCGTAGAGTTCCCTCTTTTTTTTCTCTCGTAACTATGAACTTTATCAGCATTTAATCATCGCTTCATCAAACGCTGAACTATGAAGCACGTCTGATGGTGCAGGTTTGTGGCTGCGATCGCGAATGCCGCCAGACCGAATGCCGCCAGACTGCGCTTAGCGCCTTTAGGCAACCTACTGATCAGCCAAATTCGCCGAGATGGCTGCCCCATCTAGCCCTTGCCCACTCTCTACAGCAGAGGCTCCAAACACAACAGCACCCGCCTCTGATGGGTCTTGCTCAAAAATGAACCTGAGGCAAGGCGGGGCAATAAACGTCGTCAAAATCACCATGATGATAATGGCAGCTTCTAACGGATCAGACAGCACACCGCTTGCCGTGCCAATTCCAGCAAAGACTAAGCCCACTTCGCCGCGAGGAATCATCCCCACCCCGATCGCCAAGCGATTAATCCCAGGTTGACCAAACACTGCCCACCCCGTCACGACCTTGCCCAAAATCGCAACGATGACTAGAAACCCTGCAATAATCAGCCCTTCGCGGTTTTCAGGCATCATGGGATTGAGTACCCCAAGCTCTGCTTTGGCACCAACGGTCACGAAAAAGATAGGCACCAATACATCCGAAATTGGCATCACCTGCTGATCTAGCTCTTTCCGTTTATCGGTTTCATCTAACACCAATCCCGCCGCAAATGCGCCCAAAATTGCCTCTAGACGGAGAGAACAGGCAAGGAACGACATCAACAGCGCGAATACAAATGCTGGAATCACTAGCTTTCCACGAGTTTTCAACCGGCTGGCAATCCCGATGAAGGCAGTGTTAAAAAATCTTCCTAGTAGAATCGATCCCAGTAAAAACACGGTAGCACTGACGATCAGGTAACCAACCTTGAGAACGTCAACCTCGCCCGTTTTCGCGAGACCTGCAACCACTGCTAGCACAATGATGCCAAGAACATCATCAATCACCGCCGCGCCGACAATAATTTGCCCTTCCCGCGATTTGAGTTTTCCTAACTCTGAAAGCACTTTAGACGTAATGCCAATGCTAGTCGCGGTCAGCGCTGCCCCTGCAAAAATGGCAGGAATAGCAGCAATGTGGAAAAATGCCATCAGCCCAATTGTGCCCGCCGCAAAGGGAGCCGCCACCCCCACCACAGCCACTGCGATCGCTTGAACACCCACTTTTTGCAACTCTCGCAAGTCAGACTCCAAGCCAATCTCAAACAAAAGCACAATGACTCCCAATTCTGCCAACACTGAAATGACTTCGCTCTGAGACGCGAAAATATCGGGCATCACTTCAGGGCTAAGGTTGCCGATCCCCTGCAACGCCGTCATGATCATTGAGTCAGAGGCAACGGCTCCACTCTCTGGCAAAATCAGCAAATGCAGTACCGACGCCCCCACTACAACGCCCCCAACCAGTTCGCCTAGCACAGGCGGCAGATCCAAAAGTTTAGATAACTCGCCCCCTAGTTTACTCGCCACATAGATGACAACCAAGCTGAGCAAAACGCCTGCCAAAACGATCGGGGCGTGCTCGGCGGAGGCAGAGCTAGCCAGCAACGGGACAGGCATGCTCAGGGATAGGGAGGCTATGGAAGGAAGGTCTTCAATCAGATTCAGAATAGGTTGTATTGGCATTGTGATGTGTATTGCTACATCTGTGTTCTAGAGGATTAAAAAACTTTGATCTGTGTTCGGCATTACAAATCTAATTAAGCGTTGCCAGAGTGCTGAGCGTTTATCCTCTGACCGCCTCACAAATCTTGAATTAAACCGCCAGAACTGCCTTCACCCTGCTCTGCGATCGCAGGCGCAGATGCAAGAGTTAGAGTCGCTTTTGCACTCTGAACAAACAATCAACCCTTCAACCCTTTTGCGTAACTGGCAAGCTAGTAGCCCCCCATTTTGGGCACAGTCTCCGAGCGCCTCTTGCAGTTCTCTCAATGATTTATCTCATCTGTTATTTATCTCATCTGTGTAGCGTTGCAGATGTTGAAGCTCGTGAGACGCGTCATCTATCAGGCATCCTGTCTGCTTGAGGTCTTGCCAATCTAGTCAGCCCGTTTCAGAAATGCAGACTTAAGACGTGCAAAACCGATGGATACAAACATAATGTGTAGCCAATGAAACCCCTATTTTAACCCTCAAGCCGTCTACTTCTGCGACAGCGCACTCCACAAACCCGACTCTCCATAAAGCGCAGGGTTATTAGCAGGTGAGTTGGCGATCGTGTTGCTAAACACAACCGGAATAGAGCCAACAACAAATGCAGCCACAGCAATAAAGGCTACTTTTAAACCATTTTCTAGAACGTTAGGACGAGGAGTAGAAACCGGATTGTTTTGTAGCTTCATCGGATAAACCTCTAAAACGTCGTTAATTTCGCTTCTTCAGTTTATCAGTTTTGTAGTTTTGGATACAGAAATATTTCTCAATATCCGTTTACAAGACTTGCGCTTGGCATCAGCTTCAGAGCACTTTTAGAAGAAACTGTGATTGTCTGTATAGGATTGATTGCCAAGCTTATCTTAGTCGAGCCTTTAGAAAAGCTGACCATTGAGCACCTGAAACCGAAGAGTCGAGGTGGTTCTAACTTGCTAGAAAACCTACGACTTGCCTGTCTTCCATGCCACCACTCTCGTGGAAATAGCCTCTATCCACCTCGTTTATTTGGGTTATCAAAGAAAAATGCATAAACTTCTGATGTTTAAAGATGAGAAACTTCTACGTCAATCTCTAACCCATCGTTCTTACGTCAATGAAAATCCTGGAGAAACCGGAGATAACGAGCGGCTAGAATTTCTTGGTGACGCGATCCTCAATTTCATCAGTGGCGAGTATCTCTATCAGCTTCATCCGGAATTGGGAGAGGATGAAATGACACGGCGACGATCAGCACTTGTAGACGAAAAGCAATTGGCTGAATTTGCCACCGAGGTTGGTCTCGATTTCAGAATGCGATTAGGGCAAGGTGCAATCCGCGATGGAGGTTATCAAAATCCGAATCTTCTTAGCAGCACTTTCGAGGCAGTCATTGGGGCTTACTATTTAGACCACAATCGAAATATTGAAGCACTGCGTCCTTTAGTAGAACAACTGTTTAACTCTGTGCCTCAAGGAGTTATGACAGTTCGCTCAAATATAGACTCGAAAAACAAGTTTCAGGAATTCGCACAGTCGAATGGTGCAACAACGCCTCCGAAGTATGTCACAGAAAAATTGGGTGGGGCAGATCATGCTCCAGAGTTTGCTTCTAGGGTTTATGTGGGTGATCAACTTTATGGTGAAGGTAACGGTCGTAGCAAGAAGGATGCAGAAAAACAGGCGGCTGAAGATGCGATATCTAAGTTGAAGAAACGAGGCTTGCTGTGATGCGGGCGCGGGCTAACGGCGCGGTTGAGCGGACTGCCAATCAATGAGGTTGTGGATGCAGAGGTGACTTGCAACCGTTTCAACCGTACGTTAGAACGGTCATTCTGAATGATTACTGAGCCTTGAAATAAATATTGCGATGTTCCAAAGTTTTCTAATCGTATTTTCTGCGAAGTTGCGCCCTAAATCGCGCCTCTCAAGATGCAGCTATTACATTCAGTCAATACTATTCATGCATCGCCTTCATAGGTTTGTAATGAGTTACACAAAGCAGCAGGGTTGAGGCAGGTACGCTTCCCATAAAGCAACGGTCTGCTTTTAGAACTTGGTTGCCTAGCGTGTTTAGAAATCAGCATTTGCGCGTCGTTAATCTCGCAATCTTGAGGGCAAAGGTGCTTTCATCTAAACCCCTCAGTGGGTACTTCAAGTTGCGTTCAAAGTTTTTAGTCACTGTTGTGTGAGGATGTGCGATCGCTGAGCACGCCATCTAGCGATCGCACATCCTCATGACTCAAAGCGCGTTGTAAACCTTAGTTTTGGAGCTAATGTCATGGCTGGATTATGGTCGTTTAGCGGCAGACATCGAATTTTACACTTGACCTGGTTTGCCTTCTTTCTTACGTTTGTCGTTTGGTTTAACTTTGCACCGTTGGCAACCTTGGCAAAAGCTGAACTGGGGCTAACTGATCCCCAAATGCGAACCATCGCCATTTGTAACGTTGCGCTGACGGTTCCAGCCCGCATCATCATTGGCATGGTTTTAGATCGCTTTGGTGCTCGCATTACTTATTCTTGCCTACTGGTTTACGCGGCAATCCCCTGTATTACGTTTGCCCTCGCTCAAAACTTTGGGCAGATGGTGATCAGTCGCCTCGCTCTGAGTGTGGTGGGGTGTGGCTTTGTCATCGGCATTCGGATGGTGGCAGAGTGGTTTGATGAACAAGAAATTGGGTTAGCCGAAGGGATCTACGGCGGTTGGGGAAACTTTGGATCTGCTGGGGCAGCCTTTACGCTGCCAACGATTGCGGCAGCTACTGCCTTTCTAGCCGCCGGACAGGTGAACTGGCGCTTTGCGATCGCACTAACTGGCATCATCTCTGCAATTTACGGCGTCATCTATTACTTCAACGTTACAGATACACCGCCTGGAAAGGTGTATCAGCGTCCTGCAAGCAGTGCAGGAATGGAAGTTACAAGCAAACGCGATTTTTGGTTTCTCTTGGGCATGAACATTCCCTTAGTGGGCGTATTGGGCTTAATTGCGTGGCGCTTGACCAGGGTGCAATTTCTCAGCAACACTGCTTTCGGAATCACCTGTGGGCTGCTCGTGGGTCTCTATATTTTTCAGGCTTACAACATCTGGAAGGCAAACAAGCCCTTGCTGACGGATAAGCACCATTACCCGGCTGAAGACCGGTATAAGTTCTCTCAAGTTGCCAATTTAGAATTAGCCTATGTCGCTTGTTTTGGCTCAGAGTTAGCCGTCGTGTCGATGTTGCCAACCTACTTCCAGCGTGGTTTTGGGTTGCCAGCAGCAATGGCAGGCGCGATCGCAGGCATGTATGCGTTTATGAACATTGTTGCGCGCCCAGGTGGCGGTTGGATCTCTGATAAAGTGGGAAGCCGCAAATGGACGCTGGCAATCACCATTGGCTGTACTGGAGTGGGGTATCTGCTGTTCAGCATGTTTGGGCAAGGGGTGGCGCTCGTCGCGGTTGTGCTCATGACGATGCTAGCGTCTTTTTTTGTGATGGCAGCAGAAGGGGCAACCTATGCGATCGTACCGCTGATCAAACCTCGGATTACAGGTCAGATTGCAGGCAACGTTGGTGCCTATGGCAATGTTGGCGCGGTTGTGTATCTTACGATTTACAGTCTCTTGCCTGAAGGGGTAGGGGGTGACAAAATCTTCTTTCAAATGCTGGGGGTTGTGGCAGTGATGGTGGGATTTTTAATCGCGTTGACGATGAAGGAAGTGAAAGGGGTGCACGGAAAAGCAGCGACGCCACCGATTCCTGCCTATCCTCAAGAGAGCGATCGCTACTAGCTAAAAGCAGCGTAAAACCTACTACCGAGACACGGGTTGAGAACCGATGAGGCTTGTGCAGATGCCAAACCATTATTAAAGGGAAGAGTCAGAGGGATAGTCTGGGGCATAATCTGGCGGATACTCTGACGGTTGAAGTTTGGTTTGGGGTTCAGATTGAAGTTGAGTTGAATAGCGAGGTTGGGATGGCGGCAAGGCGTTGAGTTGTTGTCTAGCCTCTACCAACTGGCGATGGAGTTCCTCAATTTCGCTATCTCGTTCGTGAAGACGATGCTTGAGATGGGAGGATCGTCTCAGGCGTTTGATAAACGGTGGCAGTGAAATGAGCAATCCGACCAGGACGCCAAAGGTAAAAGTCAGCAGCAAGATCAGCGCTAGTGAGTCTTGCGATTGCCAGCCTAAAAACTGCACTGCGATCGGGGCAGAATTTTGCAGGGCAAAGACAACCGCCACGATCGCAATCAACAATGCTAGAAGGGTCAGAATTTGCATGGTCTGTTTCGCTAGTCGGAATACTTGGATAAACGAGAGCCTGACCTCTTTGTCTTAACTATATTAAAAATCTTTCTCATATTAAGCACGGATATTGAATTGTTCATTTAAGCCATCAAGGGCAGAGAAACAGAGTTTGGCATCTAGGGGCGCGGAGTTTCTAATACTTCAACAGGGATGGACTGGGGGGGCAAAGCCGTTTGAGATGTGATCGCGCCAGAATTGTAGCTAACCCAAACGAGCGACCCACCAAGAAGCGCGATCGCGCTGACCAACGTACCTGTGAGCCATCTTAGTTTAGTGCGAAGCTGACAAATTTCTCGTTGATAATAATTGATTTTAGTAGTTAATTCGGGTGACTCTTGCAGAAGCGACGTTTCACTAGGGTAAGGCGTGGGGCTAATCGTAGTTACATTTTGTGCGGTAGTTTTCGCTTCAAAGGCAACTTGAGAATGTAACCAAGTTGTAATCAACTCAGGGCAATTGTTGTGAAACCATCGCAGTGCAAAAACTCTGAACACAGGCTTAGATAGTTTGGCAACTGGTTTAGCAATTCTTCTAATAGAGCGACATCGAATTTTTTGCTGAATCAAGTTTTTAGAACCTACATCGTATAGGTGATCTAAGATCAGCCGAACGGTTGTGTCTTCATGCTTGAATAAATGCTCTAGCAATAATTGAATGTGGTGCATTCGCTCTGCTTCTAGAGGCGAGACATGCATCAGGTGTGGAGAAGTGCGAGAATCTTTCTCTGACATTTTTTTGCTAAATTGCAGATTAAATCATTAGCACTATCGATCGTAAGCCGGATCACGTCCTAAATGCGATCATCCGATCGAGAGGTTTTACTACTTCTTTAGGGTCATCTTGATAGGGTAGATAAAATGGAGTAGCTAACACAAAATAACCCACAATTTGCCATGCAAATCTTATACTTCTTTGCTTAAAAAGTACGAATTAAAAATGCGCCCGTTGCTGAATTTGATACTAAATTTAACGATGAACCGCCCTTCTCCCCAACCCTTCTGCCCTAAGCGAAGGAAGTTAAATCGCTTGTTTTCCTCGGCTTTAGGAAAGGGCTTGAGCGAGGGCGAACTCAAGATTCATGCTCAAATTTAGCACTGCCAAAATGTGCAATATTTGTAGTCTTTAGATTTGTAGTCTTTAGATTTGTAGTCTTTAGATTGAGCTTTTTGCTTTCTTCGTAAAGCAGATTTAGGCATTATTCAGACTTGCTCGGTCGGTGAACCAACTTTAGCAGTACATGAATTGTGGCTAAGTAAAACACAGATGCCATTAACATGGTTGGCACAAGATCAAAGTCAGTCATAGGAGGGAATAGGTTGTGAAGATGAGCGCTAAGAGATGAAATGCAAAAGCCAGACTCCTACAGCAACGGAAGAGCCGCTAACACCAACCTGAACCCAAACTGAGCTTAGGAAACTGCGCCTTATAAGGCGACACGATAACGCTGCACTAAAGAGAATCCAGCGTAGCTAAAACCGCACTAAATACGTAGCCAAATCAACCTCTAAAGCAATGCAACCCTTGCCACAAGGCTTACATCAGTCGAAAGCAAATCCTAACTGTATTTAGCGACTCGATCTAACAACGCTTAAATGGTAAAACGGCAGCGATCGCAGAAATGAACGATGCCGTTTACACAAACTACATTACAATCTCTTATTTATACTATACGCCTTAAACCGAGGAAGGCAAAGTGTTTCGGGCGCTATTTTTGCAAAGCCGCAAAAACTTTACAATCGAAAACAAGCTGTTACCTTTGTTAATAAGTCAGATGTTTTCACGCTCTAGCAGTGCTCATAAGAGGCTTACACTGGGTCAGTAACATAGGAATTTTTTCTGGTAGGGAGCAATTTAGGGGTCTCAATCCTCTCATCTCGTGTTTCCTATCAATCGAACCTTAAGCCTCTGCTTCAAAATCAGCTTCTAAGAATGGAGAAAGTTCTCGGTTGAGCCGACCTGATTCTACCAACTCAGCATAGGTTTCCGCTTCGATGGCTCGGAGTTCTAGTTTGAGTTGCTCTGTTGCAAAATTGATCAAGTTAGGATACTCATCTTGAAGCTTGTCAATCTCAGCTTGCAGGTGGCTAAGTTCTCCTTTAACCAATGTTTCTTGATAGCGGTAAAACTCCGGCTCAATGCCCGGTCGCCGATCTACCTGAGACAGATGAGTTAAAACACGACTTAGGGCGGTCTGACGGGCAATTAATTCTAAATACTGCTGACGCTGGGGCTGAGTTCCAAGCAAATTTAAATGCTTTAGCAAAGACTGTGTAGTCAGCCCTTGAACAAGCAGCGTAAACAAGACAACGCCAAACACCGTGGCAGTAATATCCTGGCGCTGAGGTAAAAGAATCGGGACGCTTAGCGCTAGAGCGATCGACACCGAACCCCGTAAACCGCCCCACCACAGCACAGTTTGCGCGGGCAACGAAATGTCAGATTGCACCATCCGATTGCTCAAAAATCCTAAGCCGTAAACCGCGATCGCACGGGTTAACAACATGGCTAAAATAGTGACTGTAATAATAGGTAAGTTATCGCCCAACGTAGCAAACCGAATTTGATCGCCGATGAGTAAAAATACGATCGAGTTAACAAAAAAGGATACAAACTCCCAAAACTCACTCACAATAATGCGAGTCCGAGGATTCATGCCAATTCGAGAGCCAAAATTTCCGAGAATCAACCCAACAATAACAACCCCAATGACACCCGATCCGCCAAGTTCTTCAACAATGAGATACGTACCGTAGGCAGATACCAAAGTTAATGACTGCTCGACCAGAGGCAAATCAAAGCGTTGAGTGAGATAAGAAATGCCAAACCCAATCAGGCTGCCGATCGTTAATCCAATGCCAACAACTTGCACAAGTTCTAGCATAATGGATTGAAGATCAAAGGCTTCATTACCCACACTCAAAGCGACTAAAAAGCTAAAAGCAACGACTGCCATCCCATCATTAAACAGGCTTTCTCCTTCCATCAGCGTTGTCAGCCGTCGATCAACCCCAAGTTCGCGAAACAGAGCCGTCACAGAAACCGGATCAGTGGCAGATAGACTTGCGCCAATCAACAGGGCAGTTGCAAGGGGAAGCCCCAACAGTTGATTTAGCCCAAAGGCAATACCTGCGATCGAGATAAGCACCCCCAGCACCGCCGCAAGAGAAACCGGGACAAGATCTCGCTTTAGCTCTGACCATTTGAGATTCCAGGCAGCCTCGAACAGCAAGGGAGGCAGAAAGATCGACAGAATCAGTTGAGGAGACAGTTCAACCAAGCGAACATCGACCACCGCCAAAACCAGACCCGCCAAAACTAGCAAGAGGGTGTAAGGAATTCGACGGAACCAGCTAAAGATTTCCGGTAAAGTTGCAACGCCAAGAGAAACGCAAAGAACAAGAAGAAACTGCTGCAAATTTTGTTCAATCACTGCTTTACCTATTCAATCACCTACAAGCTTTTCAACTATCTCAGACAAAACGAACTCAGATAGAACGGACAATCTAGAGAGCCGAAAGAACACCCTATAGAATAGCGCCTTGAATGAGAGTCAGAACAGTTTGTCTCGAATGAGAGCCAAAACCGTCTGTAAGCTGGACTCCGTAGCCGCTTGAAAAGAAGATTGCAGAGCAGGCTGAGTAAGCAACTTGTAGAAATTTCTATCGCCGTAACTTGGAATAGCGAAACCTAGATTACTGCTTTTGCTAGATGAACTTAGTTTGGCTGGCTATTACAGTTTGGGTTACAAAGCAGCTTTAGTTTTGCTAGGCTCTAGCACGGTGCATAGTATGCCTGCAAGGGTGTAGCAACCTATGCAATGCTTTGCAAACCAAGATTTTTAGGAAACAGCTATGCAAACAACTATCAGAGAAGAAAGCGATTCATTAACGGCAAAACTCGACCGAGTTGGATCGATTCTACGATGGGTAGGGTGGTCAGGTGTTTGGGTGCAACTGGGGTTAGCCGTTGTGGCAGGCGTCATGCTGAGTTTTGCGATCGCAGGGCGGAATTTCAATCAAGCTGTGATGACAACCCCAGGCGGAGTGGCAGGTGCAGTTCCAGGAGCGGCGTACAACTTTACAGATGCGACAACCCCAGGAATTGGAGTTGGGATTTTTTGGGCAGTGTGCGGCATTTTGGCACTTTTATTTAGTGCATACCTAGCATTTAAACAAACTCGTTTTTCGCGGCGACTCAGAAACCAAAACTCTGCCGTTCATCCGGGCAAAAGCGAAGTCATGAAAGTGCTGCGCTTAGGCATAATTGTCGGATTTGTTGGAATGCTGTTCACCATTTTAGGCGGTAGCACAACGCTAGGCGTTTTACTTTCAAAAACAATTGCTCAAGCTCAAGGCGTCACTATTTATGACCCCACTCGCATCATTCGATCGCTAGATGTATTTGTTGCAATGGCAAATATGGTTGGAATTGCTGCCCACTTCACGGGGGTGATTGCGTCGATTGGAACTTTTAACTGGTTACACCATCAATAGACAACAGCACAAACACTCAGAAGGAAATGGCAAAGTCACATCAGCGAGATCGGCTTTGCCAGATTCTACAACTCAGCGTTTGGGCTAAAGAAAGGATACCGTTTGTTAAAAAATATCTAATAAAAAGCCATCAACGTAATGACAACTTTACCCCCACAACAACCAGACATTTGGAGTCCTGAACAACGCCAACGACGAAGCCTATCGCATGGGTTTGGGCTTGTTGGTGCCGTGTTCATTTTCATAGGCATCCCTAAGACAGATGCCTTTCGGTGGGTTTTTGTGGGTTTAGGAGCAGCCTCACTAGCCACTGCTCGCGCTGTCTTGGTCAATGAGCCCTCTAAACAAGCAAGACTATCAGATTCTTATTCTTCTGAGCCACCGCGATCGCGCTCATAAATTAACTTGTTTCTATAAACCAAATCACTACAGCACTTTACCTGTTGAAGGTTTTTATTGAAAGATAATTGCACTGATTGCCTAATAGTATAGAACTCAGCGATTAAATAGCTAACGACAATTTCTGCGCTTGATCAAACAGGCTTATTGTTTATGAATCAACTACAAGCATTAGGAGTAAAAACAGTCAAAATGCTAGCTCTGAAAACCCTGTTTGCGTCGGCTCGAAATGGCGGCAAGAAAGCGGTTGAAAAGCTTGCACAATCAACAAAAGACAAAGCCTTTGACCTCACTGAAGAGGCAATTTTGGCGGCGGTTGATCAAGCTCTTAATGTAGTGGAAATAGCAGGTCAACGAGTGAGAGAGCGAGAAATTCCGACTCAAAACGTACAGCTTGAAGTGAGTGTTAACATTGCAGGCTTGGCAGAACTGAAGATGAAAGTGAGTGTGCCTGAAACAGCCGATTTGGAAAAAAAGATTATCGTGGACGCTAATTATTCAGAAGCATTAAAAACAGCACCAGAACACCACGAAGAAGACCTCCAGTAATGCTCTGCAAAGTTTTTAGCCAGAGTAATATTTTGAGTGGTTAAATAGCGATCGCATCACCTTTTAATCGCAGTTCAGTTGTAGTTTAGTAGCCTAAAAAGCTATCTATAGGTAGACGATAAATGATAGGCTGTACTGCTACTGTGCGACCGTTAGTCAAGCCTGCCTAATGATAGAGGCAGCTTTTAAACGATGACTCAATCTCCTAACCCTGAGCAACCCCCCGCGTTTTATCGCTATTTATTACGCTTGCTAACTAGTAGAACCGCGATCGCGCTCAGCACCGTTTTGCTGCTTTCCCTAGCAGGCGGCATTTGGTGGGCGTGGCTCTGGGTTCATCAAGCGTTAGCCCCTCTGATTGAGCAGAATCTAAAAGAACTGTTAGGACGACCCATACAACTGGGGCAGATTGAGCGCGTTTCATTGACCGGAATTCGGTTTGGTGCATCGTCTCTGCCTGCCACACCCACCGACCGCGATCGCGCGACTATTCAAGCCGTTGACACAGCCTTTTCACCGTTGCGATTGTTGTTCGATCGAACGCTGCAACTAGATGTGACCCTGGTGCAGCCTGTTGCCTACATCGACCAAACCAAAGACGGAAACTGGATCGCGACCACCATCAAGCCGCAAGAAGAATCAGGTCCGATCAGAACTGAGCTACGGTCAATTCGGGTTCGTCAGGGTGACCTCGTGTTGCAGCCCTTTCCCGATCCGCAAATCCCCAACGCTGCGATCGCGTTTAAACAGGTAGATGGGGTTGTCCGGTTGTTTGATCAAAATCAGCGCTTTCAATATGATGTCAACGCTGAAGTGACAAGCGGTGGCAGGGTCGATTTAGCCGGAGAAACGCGCCCCAAGACCGGGGAAACCGATCTGAGCGTGCAAACCCAGAGCGTGCTTGCTACCAACGTTTCTCGTCTTGTGAAGATACCCGCCGTTGCCTTTCAAGGGGGGCGCGTTGATGGCGAATTGAAAGCGCAATTTCGCCCAAACCAGCCAGTAAACCTTTCAGGAACAGCAACACTAGACGATGTAACCGCACAGGTCGAAAATGTGCCGCAACAGTTTGCTAACACAACGGGACAACTTACCTTTGCAGACACAACCATTCGGCTAAACAAGATGCGATCGCGCTTTGGTCGTGTCTTTGCGACCGCCGAGGGAACGATCGATACGCAGGCAGGGTTTGATGTAGCCGCCAACGTGCCATCGGCTACCGCTCAAGACATCCTCAACACGCTTGAATTAAGCTCACCTGTTCCCCTTGAGGGAACGTTTCAAGCCGATTTAGATCTACAGGGAGACCTCCAAAAACCGGTTTTAAACGGCAGGGTTCGCAGCATTCGCCCCGCTCAGATTGATCGGGTTGATTTTCAATCAATTAGCGGTGGCTTTCAGTTGCAAACCGCAGGCACCCCAAGTATTGCGTTTTCTAACGTTCGAGCCGTTCCCCAAGCTGGCGGACTCATCACTGGCAACGGACGGGTTGTATTAGCCCAGCAGCCTCAGATTGCTTTTAGCGCCCAAGCAAATGCTGTGCCCGGAGATGCGATCGCATCCCGTTATGCCAGCAATTCAGCCCTTAAAATTGGCACTGTAGACGCGATCGCAACAGTTTCCGGATCGCCTAGCAATTTGCGAACGGTCGTGCAGTTTCAAGCGCCACAAGCAACCTATCCTGGTCGCGGCGAACTGGTGATTGCCGGTCAGCAAGTGCAGTTGCAAAATTCAACGTTTCAAGTTGCAGGCGGGACGGTGGCAGCAACCGGTCAATTGCTCAACGGACAGTTTCAAGCCTCAGCCACGGTGGCAGGGGTGGCGCTCAATCAGTTTGCTCAAGATCTGCGGGGGCAGTTGAGCGGCAATGTGCAGCTATCAGGCACCACTGAGGCTCTGACCCTAGCTGGCGTTCGAGCCGCAGGGCAAGTGCGCTTTTCAGAAGGCGTAGCGATCGTTGCCGATCCATTGACTGCTCAATTTCGGTGGGATGGTCAGCAGATCCAGGTTCAAGAAGCCACGGCACCGGGCTTGGTAGCACGAGGAAGCGTCGGTGTGCAAACGCAGGGCACACCCCAAATTAGTGGATTTGATCTAGCCGTTCAGGCAAGCAGGGTGGATATTCAGACGGTAGCTGCTACCTTGCCTGATGGCGTTGCTGTCGTGGGTCAAGCTGATTTCAATGGACGGGTGACGGGCACGCCAAATGCGCCCAATGCAGTCGGAAATCTGAGCCTGCGTAATTTTAGCGTCAATGGTGTAGCGTTTGATCCGATCCTTGCAGGAACTGTAGCGTATCGATCGCAACAGCGCACAGAATTAAATCTCACAGGTCAACGCATCACTGGCACACCGGATCAAATTTTAGCAACGCTTGATTCTAATAATCGTCCCCTCTCCTTTTTTGTAAGACGGGATCAAGCGATCGCACGGGGTAGATCGGCAGGCGAAACCCTCCTTGCTGAATTGCAGAGCGTTCCGGTGGCGTTGTTGCGTCAGCTAGCCCCTCAAACCGGAGCCACTTTAGCCGCTATTTCAGGCAATCTTTCAGGCAATGTGGCGCTAAATACCAACACCTTGGAGGCGCGGGGAGATGTTGCGATCGCAGCCCCCCGATTTGGCAGAATTGCTGGAGACGAGTTTCGAGGGCAGTTTAGTTTTATAGACGGAGTAGCGCGGCTCTCAGGCGGAGAGCTACGGCGAGGGGAAAGCGCGATCGCCCTCAACGGCAATTTCCAGACCACGGGCAATCAACCCGTTCAATTTCAAATTAGTTTCAACCAAGAAAATATTCAAGATCTGCTGCAAACGCTCAGCATCTCTGAGTTGAGCGATTTAGCAACCGGATTGCAAGCCCCCACCCTAGGGCAAGCCACCGATCTGACTCCCCTTGAACAGATTCAATTAGCCAATACGCCGATCGAGGTGCGCCTGCAAAAACTAGCCCAAGTCCGGCGGCAGCTTGCCCAACAGCCGAGCCAACCTCAACCTGCCACACTGCCGACCCTGGCAGAGTTGCAAGGCAACCTAAGTGGCGCAGTCAACATCACCGGATCGCTGCAACAAGGGCTGGCGTTTGGCTTTAATGTGCGCGGCTCAGAGATCAATTGGGGGGAGTACGCCATCAACAATTTAGTGGCTCAAGGCAATTTTGCTGATGGAGTGCTCAGCGTTTCTCCGGCTCAACTCACCCTCAACGACAGCGCGATCGCATTTAGCGGTGAAGTGGGCGAAACCCTAGACGGGCAACTGCGCGTTAGCAACTTGCCTCTAGAATTAGCCCAGCCGTTTCTCCAGCAGTTACCCGTTACAGTAGCAGGTCGGTTAAACACGGTCACAACGCTGTCAGGAAGTTTAGACAATCCTAGTGCTAATGGTGTTTTAAACATTGTCAAGGGTCGAGTTAATGATCAACCGATTCAGCAAGCAGATCTCAATTTTCAGTATGCCAATGCCCGGTTACGGTTTAATAGCGATATTTTCTTAACCGAAACAGAACCCTTGAGCGTGGTTGGAAATATTCCGATCGCGCTGCCGTTTGCATCCGTTCAGCCAACGAGCGACCAGATTCAACTCCAAGCCAACCTTAAAGACAGTGGATTTGCCTTGCTGAATTTGTTTACAGACCAAGTTACGTGGGTCAATGGTCAGGGGCAGCTAAACATCGGCATTGCCGGAACTCTAAGCCAGCCAATGATTCAAGGAACCGTTGCCCTTCAGAATGCTACGGTGCGCTCTAAAGCTCTCCCTCAACCGCTCACAAACGTCACAGGAATCGCGCAATTTAACGGCGATCGTTTAACAGTTGAAGCACTACAAGCACAGTTTAACCAGCAACCCCTCTCCGCACAAGGCATTCTCCCTATTTTGGCAACGGCAAGCGCAACCGAAGCGGCGGCAGCAAATCCGCTTACGATCGCCCTCAACAACCTAACGCTAAACGTTGACAACCTCTACCAAGGCAATGTTGGCGGAAATGTAGTGGTGGCAGGAACTGCATTTCGTCCCACCCTCGGTGGCACAATTCGCCTGAGCAATGGAGAGGTAAACATCGGCGCACAGGCAAATGACACAGCAACAGCAACGGCAGCAACAACACCATCGTCAAGCTTAAACAATCAAATCGATAATCAAATCGATGACGGTGCGATCGCAGCTACGGGTGCGACAGCGCCCCCCTCAACCCCCTCTCAGTTGTCAACCAGGGAGCCGCGAAACCTTGCTCCGATTGGGTTTGACAATCTACAACTCGTTCTAGCAAACAATGTCAGAGTCACCAGCCCACCCTTGATCAGCTTTGACACCGAAGGCACAATCACCCTAAACGGCACCCTTGCAGATCCACGTCCTGAGGGCACAGTGCGGCTCACTGGGGGGCAAGTCAACCTCTTTACAACGCAGTTTCGGTTAGAGCGAGGCGTTGAACAAACCGCACAATTTACCCCTAATGGCGGACTCGATCCCATTCTCAATGTACAGTTAGTGGCACTGGTTCCAGAGACCACAGGCAGCCGACTTCCGCAATTGCGACGAGCGAGCGAAGTTGCCGACAATCCATTTGCAGACGAGTTGGCAACCTCGATCGGAACCCTGCGTACAATTCGGGTTGAGGCGCAAGTCACCGGATCTGCCAGCGAGCTATCCCAAAACTTAACGTTAACCAGTACACCAACTCGTAGCCGAACCGAAATTTTGGCGCTTGTGGGTGGAAGTTTGCTGGATACGATAGGGCAGGCGGGGACAACGGTTGGCATTGCCAACATTGCCGGAACTGCTCTATCGAATCAATTACAAGGAACGATCACCGAGATTGGGCAAGCGATCGGACTGAGCGAATTGCGAATTTTCCCAACGGTTGTGAATTCCACCACGGCTCGCTCTTCAACGCTGAGCTTAGCCGCAGAAGGGATCATCGACATCAGCGGCAATTTTTCGGTGTCTGTGTCGCGGGTGTTTGCAAGCGACGAACCACTGCGCTATGGGGTGGTGTATCGCATCAACGATGAAACGCTTGTTCGAGGTTCGACTGATCTTGCCGGAGATAGCCGTGCTGTGATTGAGTACCAAACCAGATTTTAGAGATTTTGGTCTGGCTCCGCCAAGGCGTTCTAACGAGCGGCAAGGGATGCCCTAGAGCAGACGGGTTGAAACTTCGATTTGTCTTTGGTTTGATGGGTTCGACGCGATCGCGAAAATGCCTGCCCTTGCCCACGGGAAACACTACGGAAACTAAAATTCTAGAACCTTTTCAACGATCAACAGCTTCATTCAATATTTATAAACTAGCGATATGTTGGAAGGAAATATAAAGATAAATTGCGATAATTTGATTGCGGTGACTGTGGCGGTAATTGTAGTATATGCAGAATGCTCTGCCTGCTGTTTCAAACTTTTTAGACTTATGCTCTTACTGGATTCATTACGGGTAGATTTCCCCTCTCATGGGCAGCAAACGCTGCTGCGGGGCAAGCTGTTCGTTAGATCCAAAGTGGCACTACAGTATGTTGCAGCCGTGCGAATTCCTGGAGGCTTGACTCCCCCGTAAATGCCTGCCTCGCTTCATTCCCTACCAACCCAACGGTGATAATGGGATCTCAAGTGCAGTCATTTAATCTTTTTCGGAGAGGATCTCAAGAATTAGTTTTGAATTGGGTTTAACGCAGCCATACGTTGAATTTGTAGCCAGCAAATTCTTCCCCAGAATTGGCGTAGAGTTTCTGCCATTGGGAATAGGTAGTGTTTACCTCGCTCCATCTAACATAAATCAGCGATTTTTAGTGTTGGTTGCCCTGAGCAGTAGATTTCTAGCATTGGTGCAACTTTGATGCTCTAATGGTTTGCTTTAGCATTGCAATATCGCTTTACTTTTATGTTTCTAAAGGTGTAGTGTTGCCGATCCGACGCCTTTGGTTTAGTGCTTTTACGCTATTGTTTTAACCAGTTTTTTGAGGCGCAGCATTAGCACCACAGCCCCTTATAGATTGATTCACTTGAGACTGTAGAACTTTTTGTATAACGACAAAACCGTTAACGATTCCAGTCTGCATTAATAAACGCTACCGCATTAATTAACAGGGAGGATCAGATGATCGCATTCCAGCCTCTTATTAGCTTAGGACTCACAGTGCAAAACGGCGGTTATCTACTGCAAACCTTGCTCGACTCAATTTTGTCTCAAGGATTTGAGAATTTTGAATTGATTATCTTAGATAATGCATCAACCGATCAAACAGAAACAATTGGTAAGACCTACGCTTCAAAAGATTCTCGAATTCGATATTACCGATGCCCACAGGCACAGCAAGAGCTTTGGAACCGGAACCGCATTCTCGATTTAGCAACTGGAGATTACTTCAAGTTCATCACCTTTGAAGAAGCTGTCGTTCCGCATTTTTTAGAACACTACGTTAACCTAATTCACGGCTCAAGAGAGAAATTCTCAAAGAATTGCTGTGGCAACTTCAACCAATGCACCCATCGATATGTTGACCAGCCCATTCGGTTTCCGCATTTAGATGAGGCTCCAGAAACACCATTGCTCTCTGTCAACAGCATAATGATAGAGCAAGAGCCGCAAGAATGGCTCTCTGAGCGATTAAACGAATCCTCTAATGAGAACTGATTTCTCATCGCTTGTGATAGCGATCGCTACCTGTTTGGTTTTGTCTGTTTAGTTTTCAAGTGGGTTCCTAATTAGGGAACCGCTCAGAGCTAGGGTTCCAAACTCTCCAAAAGGTCGTCTGCATCACACTTTTCTTCGATCGCTGTTAACACCTTTGCTGCCTGCGCTGAGATGGCATCGTTGCTTTGAGCAATGCGACGGCACTGAGCCAATAGAGGGATCGCGAAGTCGCAGTTTAGTTGATCCACCAATGTAGACAACGGTTGCGGGGCTTTAATATTTGCCGCAATCCCATTCAACGAATCTTGCTCGATCTGCATTTTTCTAAGCTCTGGCAAAATATCTTCCCAGCTTTTTTCGGGATAGCTTGCCAAAATCATGTGCACCAAAATCTGATCCATGACTGCCTGCTGGGCGATCGCAACACTCAAATACTGCTCGCTCCGCTGCTGAATCGCTTCTAAGGCTTCTGTGCTGGGTTCTTGAGATCCGTCTCGAAGCTTAGCTTCATAAAACTGACTTGCTGCATAACCGAGTGAATAGAGCATCGTAGCATTGGTACTTGCGCCGATCATGGCACCTGCTAAAGGGATGTTGCGGAGAAATCCTAGCCCTGCTTTTAGGGCGTTGCCGCCCCCAACTGCCAGCCCAAAGATTGCCAACACCTCGCCTTTACGAGCAGAGTCCTGCAAATCTAATCCATAAGCAGCGGCAATTTCATAAACCAACTCGGTTTGCAGTGCGGTTGTGGCGGCTAAATCAAGAGCGAGAAGGGCGGTTGCAAACCCTGGCAACATACTGGTGACAAAGCCCGAACTTCCTGCTTGAAATGCCTTTTTTACCATCAACCGATGGGTGATTTGGCTAGGAGATTCATCCGGGTACTTGCGTTGAAATTCCCTGACCGCCGCTTCGGCTTTGGTAGTGTCTACGCGATCGCTCATTCCCGTCAACCAGTCGAGCTTTAAAACCCCGGCCAACCGCTTCACAATTGGGTTTCTTAGCAGCGGTAGATTTCCAACAAACCCAACTGCTTCTCCGGCTCCTTGGGTGGCGGTTCCAATCAGGCGAACCATTTGTTTTGTGACAATATTACCCAGCCAAAGAGCAGCCCCGATTGCGCCTTCTCCAGTTTTAAGCGCTGTCTCTGCAACTCCACCCAACAGATGGGTTTTGCGCTTTCTGACTGCACCCAGGTCTGAGGGGGTCTGAGACAGTTCTGGTTGAGGCTGATCTGAAGCGGACTGAGATGAATCGTTCGACATAACGTTATGTATAGATAATATTGATTATTAATACCAATATTGTAAATACTAAAACTTAATTATCAATATTGCTGTGGACATAAATAGTTCGCTAAATACTAAGATTTCTAATAGCTCATTCTTGCCCACGCCAATTTCGTAAACGAAAGCCCAAAATCATGAGCAAGATGCCAAAAAATAAAGCATAACCTGCAATAATCCAAACCAATGCTAATGCCCCTGCACCTGGATAAACTGCGAGTAAAATACCAAAGGCGATCGAGGCAATCCCTGCGATCGCAAGTAACCATTCTGTTGAAATTTCCTCACGCAGTTGAATCGCAGCAATAATTTCAAAAATGCCGGTCACTACTGCCCAAGCAGCGATCAAATATAGCAGCGATAGAGCCGTGAGACCTGGATAGATAAATGCGAGAACACCAATAGCAACACTGATAACACCATTTAATAAAAGCACCCATCCGCTTGCCCCTCGCACGCGATCGCGAAATGCCGAAATAATTAAAAGAATGCCACCACCGAGGGCAAATGCACCAAACAAAAACACCAGCGAGGTAAGGGTAATTCCAGGTAAGAACAGAGCAAAAAGACCAAACAGAACTGCGATCGCACCTCTCAAAACCAACGTCCACCAATTTCGAGATAGCCGCCTTCCTAACTTAATGGGATCAATATCTTGCCGCATATTATGTAGAGCCTAAAGATTTTTCAAACAGAAAATCCGGATAGATGTATGGTATTACAGCATCTAGAAATGAACGCTGGGATCATTCAGACTTTTGAAAAATTCGTAGGTCTCGAACTACACAAGACCCCGAAAAATAGCTCTTCATACTCCGATACAGCAATACCGAATTTCTAACCCGATCGTTACAACAGTTGAATCTTTCAATATTTCAAAAGATTGGCTATCTTTTAGTAGATCTTTTCCTGGGTTTGCCTCTATCTGAAGACACAAACCAGCGGGATTAATTTCCTGAAAGCGAAATTAGAAAATGAGAAACTTAAGCACTGTTTCCTGATCGGCTGGGCTTGAACGGGCGTGCTTAGTCGGGTTCGGCTCAATGGTTCTGAATGGTTCTAAAGTGATAAGAAATAAAGGCAAGCTGTTCTCACCATCATCCAGAGAGGAGGTTATACCATTTGATGGAGAAAGTGAAACAAAAAAAACAGTAAGTTCGGAGAAGCAAGTTAAACCATTACCCAAGGAAAATGTTCCATGGCTAAGCCCTCTCGTCAGTCAATTGTTAGAGTATCCTTACTGAGTGCTGGGTTGCTCGTAGGCGCGATCGCAGCTATTGCCCCCTCCAGCGATCGCTCAGCTATTGCTCAAAATGCAGCAAATAATTTTCCAGATGTCGCAAACCACTGGGCGCAACCCTTCATTACAGCATTGGCAGAACGTAACATCGTTGCAGGCTACCCAGACGGAACCTATCGCCCCAACAACACCGTTGCTCGCAATGAATTTGCTGCCATTGTTCGGCAAGCTTTTTCTCAGCCAGCAGAGCGCCAGATTCCAAGCGGCAGCGCCTTTAAGGACGTACCAGAAGAAAGTTGGGCAGCCCCCGCGATCGAAGAAGCTTATGAATCAGGATTTATGGGAGCTTCCCCTAGCGGCGAGTTTCGCCCTCAGCAGCCTATAAGCCGGGCTGATGCACTGGCAACATTGGCACAAAACTTAGACCTTCAAAGCACAGCAGCACCTACACAAGCCGCCGCTCCGAGCCGAGCCGCCCAACCTTCTGCCGCTCGCCGCCCCGCTCGGCGACCTATCGCCCTACCTATGGCATCCCTGGCTCTCTTACAGCCTTTCGTAGCTGCCCGCCCATCTCAAGCTGCTCAACGCCCTACTCCGGCTGAAAGCCCGTCAGCTAGCCAGGGAGACTCTCCTACTGCAACCGGTTCCGGGGATGACCAGCAAGCCGCATCGACGGTTCTCAGCCAATACTACACAGATGCCGATCGGATTCCCGCCGCCGTTGCTCCAGGCGTCGCTGACGCAACCCGCACTGGCATTGTGGTTAATCATCCCAATCTCAGAGTTCTAAACCCAACTCAGCCTGCAACGCGAGGCGATGTTGCTGCTTTTGTTCATCAAGCTTTGGTGAATATTGGCAAAATTGAGCCGCTACCGCAAAACCAAGCTGCGACACAATACATTGTCAATCGTGAAGCTGTCAACCGCGAAGCGAATTAGTCAGCTTTTCGCTGTCTTGGTCATGTTCCTGAGACCTGCAAAAGAAGGCTGATTTGCCATCATCGCATCTTGCTACAACGACAATACTTGGTAATAAAAACAGATAAGAAACTGATTTTTAAGATTGCCAAATTGGGAATGGTTGGGGTTCAATCCCTGGTCAAATGACAAGACTCAGTGGAGCAACCCCCTTGCCCCTCTTTTTCCCGCAGAACTCGTCTCTTATTCTCTCTTACAAGAGGACTTGGATGAAGGTAGTGCAGGCGATTTGATGCCTTTAATTGGTTTTGTCTGTTTCTGATAACTCAACATTTTTGCTAGATAAATTTTGCTAAATAATTTAGTTTTCATCTTGGCTACTTTCAGGCTCAAAATTCTTGTATTTAGAGTTTTCATGGAGCGACAAAACTTGCTGGGGAACTCCGATTTCAATTCCTTCTGCATCTAGAGTTAGCTTTAAGCGACGACGAAACTCTCGTCCTACATTCCATTGCTCTAACGGTTGCGTTTTAATCCACACTCGAATTGTGACGCCTGTACTGCTGAGATCATCTACACCTAGTACTTCTGGCGGTTCTATAATTTTCTCTTGCCAGACTTGATCTCGCCGCAAATTATCGCCGACGGCTTGAATCAAGGGCAAAGCGCGATCGAGGCTAGTGCTAGATGAAAGAATAATTGCTAAATCAACTCGTGACCAGTCTTTAGATAAATTTTCTACAACAGTGATTGTGCTGTTTGGAATCGTAATTAATCGCCCTTCTGCATTACGCAGTTGTGTAATTCGCAAGTTTAACGATTCCACTAAACCGCTCACTTGACCAACTTGAATAACATCGCCTACAGCATACTGATCTTCCAACAAAATTAGAAAGCCATTGATTATATCTTTGATCAAGCTTTGGGATGCTAAAGAAATACCTAAGCCAACAATTCCTGCACCTGCAAGAAGTGGAATAATTTCAATACCAATAGATGACAAAATAGCTAAAATAGAAATGCTAAATAGAATAATTACAGCTAAGCTTTTTGCCACTCTAGAAAAGGTAGATAATCGTAACGAAAATCGCTGAGAATCCTCGGATGAAAGGAACTCCCCCTTTTCCAAAACCTGAAATAAGCGATCGATGAATATATCACTAACCCGCATGAGAACGTAAGTGAGCAATACGATCGCACCTACTTTTAGGGGTGTCGATAGCACAATGGGTTGCAGCCACCGAGTGTAAGGAAATAGCCCCAATAGCGCAAACCCGCCGCCGCTCCAGATAGCCACATGCCCAAGTTTTAACAATCGACGCTGCACATCTTTGAAATTGCGCTGTTGCCGTTTTATCATCTGTTGCTGGACGAGCCAATGCACTTGATGGGGAGGCAAATCTTGAGTCGGCGAAACGGTTGGCATTTCAGCTTCGATGCGATCGCGCTGCTCTTTGAGTCGTCGCTGAACGTAAGCTAATATTCGACTTGCTGCCGCCATGCCAGCCAAAATTCCAAGCGCAACCAGCACCTGCCGCCCTAAAAATTCGGGCTGTCGTTCTTGACGCGATCGCAACAATGCCGCTCGAATAATTTGGGTCAACTCCTCAGCATAGGCAGACGGCTCTTGCCCTTGCAGTTGAGCGTCCAACGTTGTCACCGTCATAAGATACTGGGTATTTACGGACAAGATCGGCAGGCTGCTACTCGAATCGATCGATGAAGTAACGCTCAGTTCAGCTTCGTTGAGATCGTGGGTCGCAATTCGGTTGAGGGTGGCTTCGATGCCTTGAATACGAACATTGAGCAGCGTTGTCGTATCCGATTGAGCGCCATCACGAGCCACAGGCGATGCGATCGTCAACAAGGGACGACCATCCAAGCGGACTACACCCGTTTGCACAGATGCATCAGCCGTCAGTGAATTGCTCAACTGTCTGGGTAGCTCTAGTTGCGGCAGCCTAGAAGGGCTGGGGCTAGACAAAACAGCTTCTTGTGCAACGCCGGGCTGATTTAGAAATAGGACTAGGCTTAACCCAACGACATAACCAACGAGACTATGCTGCCACGGTTTTCTAGCCAATTTCCTACCCACCTTCCTGAATAATTGCACGTTCATCCTTCCGTTTTGTCAATGCCGTTTTGCCATGATCGCCGATCTGATACCAAATTAATCTGTAAATGCTACAGACGTGCGACCTCCCCCAACCCCGCCTGAGTCAGGAGAGGAGCCGGAAAATCGCTCCTGACCCAGGGGGGATGCCGTAGGCAGGGGGGTCGAGGATCTGTCGCCGTGAACAATCAATTGGGTATGACTTCCTGGTATAACTTCATTGTTCCGTACAGATGCTTCAGTCTGCAAGCCCACAAAAAGGAAGCCGGACTGAAGAATCTTCAATCCGGCAAAACTCGATAGATTTTAGATGATGGATACGTGCAACCGCTCTTCTAGAACGCTTCGCCCGTAAATTTAAGGATCAGATTGCAGCACCTGAGGCTGAAGTAGGCCAACCATCTGCTGAATTCCTCGATGAATGCGACGGGTCACCGTCATCGGGCTAACACCGATCTGTTCGGCAACCTCTTTGCGCGAAAGGTCATGCAAAAAAACATATTCGATCGCTTGCCGAGTCTTATCTTCCAACTGGTTCATCGCCTTCTGCAACTGCTGGCGATCTTCTTCCAAATGTTGCAGGGCTTGATATCGGGCATCGGGGAGCGTGTCACCCAGTGTCATCGGAGAATCAAGCTGTTGGCATACCGTAGCATCCAAACTTAAGGGTAGGCGGTTTTTGGCGGCTAACTTGCTTTCTCGCCACTCGTTGAGCGATACACCTAGCACCGTAGCGATCTCGTCATCCGTTGGTTGGCGACCGTGCGCTTCTGATAGCTGTTCGCGAACCCGTTGCCCTTCTTTATTAAGTTGCTGCCAACGGCGAGGAATTTTCACTGTACCAGCGCGATCGCGCAGAAAGTGAAGCATCTCACCGCGGATATAAGGAACCGCAAACGAGCTAAAGGCACAGCCTTGATTGGGGTTAAACCGCTCAATGGCGCGAATCAAACCGAGATACCCAATTTGCTCTAGGTCTTCGTAAGGTTCGGCACATTGGTGGCTGACCCGGTGAGCAATTTTCCGAACTAAGCCAGCATTCATTTGCACTAACTGGTTTCTTACACGAACCGAGGGGTTTTGGTGGTAAGCGACGAGTAATTCCATGCCACGGGAGCGGAGAGAAGATTGAGTTGCCATCATCTTGTGTAAAGGTCGTCTTTCACATCAGCGTTGAACTTATTGTCGATTTAAGACCCAAGAGAAACCATCGTCGATCCACGGTAGTGATCAGAGGTTCCTCTATGTATGTTCGGCAGAAACACGGAAAGCTGTTTGCCTTTTCAGCGAGATGCTTTCAACATTCTGTGTATGTGATACAGATCATTGAAATGAAATGAAAGTATTGATTAAATAGGAAGCTAATTTAAGCCAGGCAAAGGATTTGAGGCTTGAGGTTTAGGAAAGTGGGAGTGAAATATGATCAGAAAAAGTTTCGATTTATTGAATTATTTAAAAGTGAGTGATTCAAAAGTTTCTTTCTAAGTATAAGGAAAGGACTTCTACCCTTTCTACTGTGTTATATGTTCCTAAAAACACAAAAAAGAAAACTGAAAATATGGCAACTCAAGCCAAGAATAAGGGTTAATCTAAGAAGATTTTCTTGAGCAAGAAAAGCAGAAAATGACTTAAAAACAAGAACCAAACGAGCAGAATAATACCCCTAACATTGCCAAGCTCCCTCTAAATCAAGTGTCTAAACATAGCCTTGTGGTTAGAGAGGAACCGTTACCCACGTTCCGGTTTCATTCGACTCGCGAGCCAAATCCATCAGCAGTTGAGAATCCATTCCTTCGCGGATAGATGGCGGCATCGATTCTTGCCGAGCATGCCCGTTCCGCACAGCCTCAATATTTGATATCCACCGATCAACCACTTGAATAAACGGCGCAATTCGCCCATCTGTAAACACTTGAGGAAACGCCAACCGCTTGGGAACCTCAAGTTCGCTCAACTCTTTGCCGCCCTGACTGCCCCACAGTTTGAAGCCATGCACATAGTCTTTCTGGTTGTCGCTGCCCAACACGAGGGTGCCGCGATCGCCGTAAATTTCAACCCAGTGCCCCCGCCCCTGAACCGTGACAGAACTGAGGCACATCTGACAGGGCGTTCCATCTGCCAATTCCATCATGAGGGTGCAGGTATCATCAGAATCAACGGGTTTGAGGGTTCCGGTGACGGGATCGGGGCGGGCAGAAATTGAAGTGCTCAAATGGGTTGAGAGGCGTTTTACCGAGCCAAATAGCCACGCCACATAATCGAAGGCATGAGAGCCGATTGCGCCCAATACGCCGCCGCCCTGATCTTTACGAGCGTACCAATTCCATGGGCGGCTGGCATCCGCTCGGCTCGACACCAGCCAATCGATTTTGATCAATCGTTTTTGCCCCACATAACCTTCAGCAAGCAGTTCTGCTAAATACTGCCATGCCGGAACAAAGCGAAATTCAAAATTCATCGCTGTGGCAACGGGTTTACTGAGGGCTAAGGTATGGATTTTCTTTGCCTCAGCGTAGGTTAATGCGGTTGGCTTTTCTAATAACAAATGTTTGTTTGCATTCAGCACTATTTTTGCCATCTCGTAGTGCAAAAACGGAGGCGTTGAAATGCTGACCGCATCAATATCTAATCGGGCAGCCATTTCCTCTAGTATGGAATATGCTTGGGGGATATTGTGAGCCTGCGCGATCGCAGTTGCTTTTTCTAGGTCACGGTGATAAACCGCCACTACACAAGTACGCGGATGGGATTGAAAGCCTGGAATATGGACTTTTTGACCGATTCCTGTTCCTGCGATCGCAACTCGAATGTCAGACATAATAATAAATAATTGAGGCTCGAAAAAGACTAGTTACGGCTCATTATATCGATCAACCGCCCAGGAATCTCAGCGCAAATGGATATCGATAAGATTCTCCCTTAAACGCTTTAACAGCAGCAAACACAGTAACGACAACCTGAAAGATAGCAACAATAGCAATGCCAGACGAAAAAATATACAACATCCAAAGCAGCGCATTGTTAATAGCAGAACTGTTAGAATTTGTCATCACAATGCCACACGTTGCTAAAAATAGAAACGCTGATAAAACACTAGCTGCAACGCCGTAAAGCGTCATCGAAAGCAAAAAATTCATGACGGCTTGCCCCTGCTCGTCAATAAAGGGATGGCGATCGCGTCCCATTCGCCAAACCACAAACGGAATGAACAGCGTGAAGAAGGGAAGCAGCAGCAAACTTCCAAGGAGGGCGGCGATCGTGCCTGCTAAGTGGCATCCCATTCCCCACACCCGGCTACTTTTGGGCAGCGATTGATTCATGGCTGATCTTTAGCAGAAAACTACCCAAGCGTAGCGGATGGCGTGCCCATCGTAAGTGCGATTGGTGGTACTAATGGCAAATATATCACTGAGATGAGAAAACATCGGAGAGAGGGAGAGTCTAGTCATCTAATCCATCGACTTATGCACCTATTTACCCCTCAACTCGAAGTTGACAATCCACTAGATTTCAGGCAGATGAGCAACAAATTGAACCATCACAGCCCGATTGGACTGACGTTACGTTAGCCTAGAACCATGCTAGAACTTCACTGTCACACAACATTTTCTGATGGGACGCTGACGCCGACAGAACTGGTAGACGCAGCAGTAAACGCTGGCGTCAAGGCATTGGCAATTACCGATCATGACACCGTTTCGGGCTGGGATGAGGCGCTAAATGCGGCTCCTGCGGCTCTAGAAATTGTACCAGGGCTAGAACTGAGTACTGTGTATAACGAGCGATCGCTGCACATTCTGGGGTTTTATCCCGATCGAGAACGCTTGATTCTACCATTGGCAGAACGGCTAGAAGGACGCAAGCGCCGCGCTCAAACCATTGTCAAAAAGCTGGCTGATCTGGGCTATCCGTTAGAACTGTCTGAAATGGGAGAAGGCATGGCGGCAGGGCGTCCTCACATTGCATCCTTGATGGTAAAGGCAGGGTATGTCGAATCGGCAAGGGAGGCGTTCGATCGCTTTTTAGCCGACGATAAACCCGCGTTTGTGCAGTACGAGAAATTTGGCACAGCAGACGGAATTGAGCTTTTGCGATCGTGTGGGGCAGTTTCGGTGTGGGCGCATCCTTATTTGTTCCGGGGCGGGGTGGTAGAGACAATGCTGCCTGAGCTTGTAGAGGCTGGACTCATGGGCATAGAGGTCTATCATCCAAGCCACACGTTGTATCAGGTGGATAAGCTCAAGAACTTGTGCGCTAAGTATAATCTGCTGATGACGGGCGGCAGTGACTATCACGGTCCAAGTCGGGAGACAAAACGCGACGAATATTGCGGACTCAACCGTTTACAGGTTCCTCTAGAGTTACTAGAGCCGATTAAAATGGCAGCCGTGCGCTCTTCTGAAGCGTTGCACAGCAAGTCGCAGGCGACTATTCCATCGGGTGTGTTGTCCTAGGTGTGTTGTCCTAAGGTTGAATGTTCACCGAAAAACTCGAACAATTTCTCCGGATGCCTCCTACCTCTCCAGGTATAGAGGAATGGTAGATGCACCCTGATGATTCACCCCTGGCTTTACGGCTGGGGGCTTTTTATATCAACCCGGCAGCCCTTGAGAGTGTGGCTCCTGTCATCCCCAACCCTTCGCAGTTCCCCAAAATTGCCAATCTGAGCCAGCGTTAAAGCATCGGTAGAAGCAGCGGCTCTTCTCAGAACCCATGGGGTCGCCCCACCCACCGCATGACCTAATCCGAACGCTCCTTTTTAATTTCACATAACCTACACATAAGGCGTCAAAGTTTATACTGACAGTGAAACTTTGGATGAAGCGCCACTGCTCAGCCTCTACTATGGCATTGTCAGGATAAGCAAGTACAGTCTTGTCGATCGTACTTGTCTCAGTCTATAGTTTCCGGATACATCCCTTGTCTTAGAGGGCGCTTCTCAACCCGTTTTGTTTTTGTCGTTTCGCAATCAGCAAACATCCCTCCACCTTAAGTTGAAGATGGAGGGATGTTTGTTTAGACTGTTTTGTTTAGACTGTATTGATTAGAGGGGCAGGAGAGGGAAATCTTCGCCTCGCTTTGCAAAGAAGGCTATCTTCGCAGCACAAACCCCATCGTTGGACAGCCACCCGGAATTCAGCTACTTCGGATTAGCCACCCGCGATCGCAGGAATAATACTCACTTCGTCCCCGTCGTTCAGCTTGGTGTTTTCGTTTTCTAAAAAGCGAATATCTTCGCTGTTGACGTAGAAGTTCACAAAGCGGCGGAGCTTCCCCTGGTCGTCGCACAGTCGCGCTTTGATACCAGGGCAACTGCTTTCTAGAGATTCTAGCAACTCAGAAATGTTGCGACCCTTGCAGTCTACAACGGCTTGATCGTTCGTTAGCTTTTGAAGGGGTGTCGGAATCAGAACTTTGACCATAACTAGGAGGAAGGAAAGATTGAATTACAGAAATTGAATCATACCGAATGAAGCCGTCAGGAGTTTGATCCCGTCAAACTAAAACTTGCTGCCACTCTAGGCGATCTAATGTGCGCGATCGCTCCAAAGCACGCTCAAAGCTCTCCAGTTTTGGCTCAATGGTCAGAGGTTCGCCCACATAGCCTTGCACCGCTTCTTGGGTTTTCAAACCATTTCCCGTGATATAAACCACGGTCGTTTCATCCGGATCGATTTTACCGGCTTCGACCAGTTTTTTAAGCGTCGCGATCGTCGTTCCGCCTGCGGTCTCGGTAAAAATACCTTCGGTTTCAGCCAAAAGCTTCATGCCTTCGATAATCTCGGCATCGGTGACAGATTCGATATTGCCATTGGTTTTGTGGGCAATGTCGATCGCGTAAACGCCATCAGCAGGGTTGCCAATCGCCAGCGACTTGGCGATCGTATTGGGCTTGACGGGGGAAATAAAGTCGCGACCTTCGCTAAACGCTTGGGCAATGGGAGAACAGCCTTCTGCCTGGGCACCGCTAAACCGAACCGGCTTGCCCTCAACTAACCCAACCTCCACAAATTCTTGGAAGCCTTTGTAAATTTTGGTAAACAGCGAACCGGATGCCAACGGCGCAACGATGTGATCGGGAAGTTGCCAGCCCAGTTGCTCAATCACCTCGTAGCCCAAGGTCTTAGAGCCTTCAGAATAGTAGGGGCGCAAATTGATGTTGACGAAGCCCCAACCGTGAGTGTTTGCCACTTCAGAGCAGAGGCGATTCACCTGATCGTAATTGCCATGCACCGCCATGAGGGTGGGGTTGTAAATCAGCGTTCCGAGCACCTTACCCGCTTCCAAGTCAGACGGGATAAACACGCAACAGTCAAGACCGGCATGAGCCGCGATCGCAGCCGTCGAGTTGGCTAAATTTCCGGTGCTGGCACAAGAAACCGTGGTGAAGCCTAGCTCCCGTGCGCGAGTCAACGCCACCGACACAACCCGATCTTTAAAGCTCAGCGTCGGCATATTCACCGCATCGTTTTTGATGTACAGCTTTTTCAGCCCCAAACGACGAGCCAACCGATGGGCTTGCAGCAACGGGGTCATGCCCGTTCCCACATCGATCGGGTTGTCGCTCATGACTGGCAAGAAGGGACGATAGCGCCAAATCGAGAAAGGACCCGCCTGAATCGTTTCACGAGTCACCGTGCGGCGTAAGAAGTCGTAGTCATACTTCACTTCCAGAGGCCCAAAACACAATTCACATACGTGCGTTGCTTTGGGTTCGTACTCGGCACCACACTCTTTACACTGGAGTGCTCGAAATGCAGTGGTTGCGCTAGTCGTTGCCTTCTCTTGGGTTGCCTGAGTCATGCCTGAAATTTCCTTAGCGATGCAAGGGTTTTATTTGTTTCTACGATTTTGCTGAATCCTAGCACGGGGAAAATACCGAGTCAAATATAGCCGACTTTTTTAGTCGGGATTGAATTTGACCAAAATTTTAGCAGGCGGGATCTTGCCTTACCCTCCACTCACAGGCGGAATCAGCACCACTTCATCGCCCGACTGCAAAGTAGTATCCGGCTCAACAAACTGTAGATTTACTCCAAACCGAGTCAGATCCAGCCATGGAGCCAGTTCAGGACGCTCGCCAATGATGCGATCGCACACCATCGCAACCGTACTTCCTTCAGGCAGATCGAGATGCAGTTCTGAAACTCCATAGGCTTCTTGATAAGCCGCAAACAGTTTGACCGTAATTGTAATCACACCAGCCATAGCATTTGAATTGACTAATTGACTATTTAAATCCACGGACAAAAGCAACATTAGAAGATAGAGAACAGCCATCAAAGCAGAGACTGCGGTTCATGATTTGGGTAACTGTGATTTGGGTAACTGTGATTTGGGTAACTTTGTGATTAAAGACTTAGTTAACTTAAGCTCAATCGCGTTACCATCACCCAGATTTCAGCCTCTTCAATCCTATAACCAAACCCTCCTGCCTCCGCGAGTATGCTGTACTGCCTAAATCCTGACTGCCTAAATCCGCAAAATCCGAAGGAGGTGGAGAACTGCCAAAGCTGCGGAACCCCCCTTCTAGCGCTGATTCGAGGGCGATACCGAATTGTGCAACCCTTAGGACAAGGGGGCTTTGGTAAAACGTTTTTAGCTGTGGATGACGATCGCCTGGGGATGCGCTGCGTGATCAAACAATTTTTGCCGCAACTCAAAGGGGCAAAAGCTTTGGATAAAGCGGTCAAATTATTTGAGCAAGAAGCCATCCGCCTCCACGAGTTGGGAGAACATCCCCACATTCCCACCCTGCTCGCCTATTTTGAGCACGAACAGCGCCTTTACCTGGTTCAGCAATTTATCGAAGGTGCAACACTCTCGCAAGAATTGCGGCAGCAGGGAACCTTCGGCGACCATAAGATCCGAGAGGTGCTGGTACGACTTTTGCCGCTGCTAAAATTTGTCCACGATCGCCATGTGATTCACCGCGACATCACCCCCGCCAATGTTATCCGTCGCGCCATCGATGGGCGGCTTGTTCTGATTGATTTTGGAGTCGCTAAATTGCTCAATGAGCACAGCGCCACTCAACCAGGGACAAAAATTGGCACAGAGGGCTATGCACCCGTCGAGCAACTCCGCAACGGGAAAGCCTACCCTGCCAGCGACTTATACAGTTTGGCAGTCACCTGCTTGCATTTGCTGACCGGGGTGCAGCCAGAAGATCTGTACGATCCCTTGAGCGGGCGTTGGATGTGGCGAGAGTCTCTAGCCGAGAGAGGTGCAGCACTGAGCGGCAGCATCGGGCAGATTCTCGACAAGATGCTGAAAGAGTTGGTGAACGATCGCTACCAGTCGGCAGATGAAGCTATGCGCGATTTGCGGATGGCGCTCTCGACTCCGGCAGTTGCTTCGCCGATCTTTCGGGGGGGAGCCGTTGCTGCTTCTACCTCGGTCACTCCGTCAGCACCGACGGATCTGCTGCCCTCAACATTGCCGCGTTCAAGGAGTGCGGATCGAGGTTCAGCCTCGCCGCCTTCTCATCCTGCGGTTGCTTTGCACAGCCCCGTCGGCGCGATCGCATCTCCTTCACCCTTTGGGACAGCGCAGACTTACAAAAGCCTCCATACTCTAACCGGGCATTCTTCATGGGTGGTGTCAGTAGCCATTAGCCCCGACAGCAAGACGCTAGTGAGTGGCAGCCTCGATGATCTGATTATGATTTGGGATCTGGCAAGCGGTGAGCGGCTCGGCATCTTGAGAGGGCATACCAAGTCGGTCAACTCCTTGGTTTACAGCCCCAATGGGCAAGTGGTGATCAGTGGTAGCGACGATGGCACGATCAAACTCTGGCGGATGACCGATGGGGCACTGCTGCGATCGCTCTCTGGGCATAGCCGGGATGTGAATGCGGCGGCGGTGAGTCCTGATGGTCAGTTTTTTGCGAGTGGCAGCGACGATCGCACCGTTTGTGTGTGGCGGTTGGCAACGGGCGAGTTGCTGCGAAGCTATACCGATATGTCGGGCATGGTGCGATCGGTAGCAATTAGCCCCAATGGTCAGATTCTTGCCAGTGGAAGACTCGACAACCAGATTAAAATCTGGAACTTGGTGACAGGGCAATTGCTGCAAACGTTGTCGGGGCATCAAAATTCTGTGATGTCGATTGCCATTAGCCCCAACGGGCGATATCTCGTTAGCGGCAGCAAAGATAAGCTGATCAAAGTGTGGGATCTCACCACAGGAGCCATCGTGCGATCGCTCTCAGGACATTTGGATATTGTGAATTCGGTCGCCATTAGCCCAAACGGGAAAACGCTGATCAGCGGCAGCAACGATAAAACCGTGAAGGTGTGGAACCTGGCAACGGGGGAAGTTCTCAGCACCTTAGCCCACCATGCAAACTCCGTTAATGCGGTTGCGACCAGCCCGGATGGTAATTATTGTGTGAGCGGTAGTTCTGATAACACGATTAAAGTCTGGCAAATGTCATCCTAGGTAGGTCTGATGCCTACTTTAAGCGCCGCTTTGGTATCCCTCAAGCGACCGTTAAGCAAATGCTCAAAGTCATCAAACGGTCTAGTGTGGAGCCAAGGTTTGAGGGGGTGGAGGTCGATTGACAGCGCGATCGCTCAGTCAACTTTTTGCCATCCCTGGCTCTGCAATAAGTGCGATATCTACAAATCGATGCCTCTTAGTAGCGTTCCAAAGCAATAACGACAGATTTTAGGTCGCCCCATAGTCAGAACTCTCACAACCGTCCAGAGATCGGCTGGCAGGTGTTGCTTTGGGAAATTTGGGCAGTGGGAGGTGCAATTTCATCGCGCTGCAAAATTTGATTATCAGCCCCTAGAACGCGCACATCGCACACTCGTGATGCACCTGACGACACCAGTAAAAACAAGCCATCGGTACTGCTATCTCGCAAAATCTTGCCGTTGTTGAAAGTCACCTCAACGGCAGAAACCATAGGCGAAATGACCTCTCCAAAGAACACCGCGTACTGATTTGCCCTGCGGAGGTCTGGCGAGTGTTTAGGATTTTCTGAGGTCTTACCCACGCCATAGTCAATGAATTTTGAAGCCGATCGAGAGCCAGTGCTGTGATGATTGCCGCTACCGATCGCGTGCCATTCCCGACCTGTTCGCTTGACCACACGGTAACTCAACACCAATTTTTCCCGGTTTGGATCGTTGGAAAGCCTCTTGGTGTGGGCAGGGCAGGCTCCTCGGTAGAGCGCGACAACGCCCTTGTCCCACTTGCGGACGCTCAGCACTTGAAAATTCTTTGCCGCGACATCGGGTTGGTCAGGGCAGGCAAACGGGCGAAGCAGTACCTGTTCTGGAGTAGCAGCAACGAGAGAATAAGCATACCCTACCGTTGTGATGCCTAATAAGCTGATCAGACCACCGATCCACCGTTTTCTCATGGCTGAGTGCGCTGTTAAGAGTCTTCATGAGCCTAGTGTGCCGTGTTGCGCTGCGTTGCGACTCTTTCTTAAGAGACGGCTTGGAGAACAATTGGGGAGTGTTTTTAAGCGTTTTCTAACAATTTCATCGCGCGATCGACGTTTTCTCTCACAGACTGAGCCGAGCGGTGGAGAGCAGCCCGTTCTGAGTCGGTTAGCTTCATCTCTAGAATGCTCTCAATTCCCTGGCAGCCAATCCGACACGGAACACCAATGAAAACATCCTCTAGCCCATATTCTCCTTGGAGATAGGCAGCAACCGGCAGCAACCGGGACTGATTGTGAAGAATAGCTTCTACCATGAGCGACGCAGACGATGCAGGTGCAAAAAAGGCGCTTCCGGTTTGCATCAGTTCGACAATTTCTGCACCTCCGTTACGAGTGCGCTGGATCAAGCGATCGCAGGTGGCTTGATCCATGAGTTCGGTGATGGGAATGCCGCTAACGGTAGAATAACGGGGCAAGGGAACCATCAGATCGCCGTGCCCCCCTAAAACAGTGGCGTGGATGTCTGAGGCGGAAATGTTCAGTTCCATGGCGATAAAGGTTTGAAATCGGGCAGAATCGAGAACGCCTGCCATGCCCATGATTTGATGGGTAGGAAGACCACTTGTTTTCCAGGCAAGGTAGGTCATCACATCCAACGGATTGGTCACAATGATAAAAACGGCATTGGGAGAGTGGGCGATCGCACCTTTTACGGTATCTCGAACAATTTTGGCGTTTGTTAATAGCAAGTCATCGCGGCTAATACCCGGTTTGCGAGGCACTCCGGCGGTAATCACCACAACGCTCGAATTAGCAGTGTCTGCGTAATCTGTGGTGCCAATAATCTCTCGATTGTGCCGTTCGACCCCTCGCGCTTCCATCAGATCCAGCGCTAGCCCTTGAGGACGACCGCTCAGCACATCGAGCAAGACAACATCGGCTAAATCTTTTTCGGCGAGGCGTTGAGCAAGAGAACTGCCAACATTGCCTGCACCAATCACTGACACTCGGACTTGAGTACAAGACGCCATAATATTGAGTGTGCAAAGCGGGAGCATTTTCGACTGCTCCTACCTCACGAAATTTAAGGGTTTAGCCAAAAAGTTTACCGTCTGACTGCGGGGGGCGAACGTTTCAACGGGGGTAATTTAACGATTGGTTGAACCTGTAAGCGATTGACAACATGATTGCCCCTAAGTGCGATCGCACGCTCCCTCAAGCATGTCCTCAACTGTTATTTAAAGGGTTCGAGTTGATCGAGTTTGAGCCAAATGTTGGGTGTAGGCACAATTCCAAACTTGACGAAGGCATAGTCGCCTTTGGTGTCGATCACTTCGCCTTGGGTCTCGAAAATGTAGGACGGAAACAGAGGATCGCTGGCTTTTGCTTCTAGACTATTTTCTAGCTTTTCTCGCACCACTCGCACCATATCGCCTTTTTTAACTGCCATAGCTACCTCATGCATCACGCGTTGTTACCTAGCATTTTAGGCGGTTAGCGTCTGCTAATGCAGTCGTTTTTGGGCAGATTCCATCAGCAGTTGTGCCTCAGCGTAAGTTGTTGTGCCTTGTTTTACTTTTTCAAGTTCCTGAATAATTTTCTGCAATCGACTGGAAATTTGAGCGCGATCGGTCGTAAACGGGTTCTCCATGCTTGTCATCAATTGCTGGGTTAGCTGTTGAGCCTGAGCGTAGGCATGAGCAGAGTCTGCTTCGGTTTGAAGTTGGATTTTGGCATTCGCTAATGCTTTTTTGTACGTCACCAATAATTTTTGAGCTTCAGGATAATCGGCATCGCGTTCAGAAATTTTGTCAAGCCGTGCGATCGCATCGTTCCACAACCCCTCAATCGCTCGAAGTTGATAGGCATCATGGGGCGGTTTTTGGTCGGGGTGCTGAGCAGCAGTTGCAAATTGCTTTGCTGCGCCAATCAGATTTGCTGAGAGGGTGTGGGCGGCTTCTGACCCGGTTATTTGCTCAAAGTCTCGCTTTGCCGCTACCAATTTTTTTTCAGCAATTCGACCTGCTAACGTTTGAGACGGAATGTGTTCGAGGCGATCGAGCGCGCCTTGCCACTCGGCACTGGCTTTGCGTTTCGCTGAGCCTTTCGCTGCCTGCATAGCTTGCATAGAGTCTGCTAAGACCTGATCTGCCTTAACTAACTTGGCATGAGCATTGTGTTCTTGAAACAGCTTTGCCTCCATGCGAGCCACCTCTTGGCGAGCCGTCTGAAATTCATCGTAGGTGAACCGCCAATAGCAGTTAGACCACTGACAATAGGCAGTGGGATAGCTTCCCAGAAACCAGACGGGCAAAGCATCTAAATGCTGTTGAGCCTCTTTCGCTTTGCTGCTGCCCACCTCCAAATCTTCAAACGCAGTGGATTGATTGACCAATTGATCGGCTTGCTCAACCAATGCGATCGCGCGGCGGTAGTGATAATCCATACTCATGTAGCTTGGGGTCAGGAGCACAGGAGCCGCTTGGGCAACCGGTAACCGAATCCAAGCAAAGGGTAAATTAGCGATGAAGACTCCACCCATCGCTGTGCCAAACGCCATCAATGCCAATCGTGCCTTAAACGGGATGCCAAACTTCATTCCTGTCCCACGCGGAGAAGGCGGACGATTGGCGATCGCGGCAGAGCGAAGCGCTTTGTCTTTGAAGTCAGGGAGTAGATCAACGATCGCCTCCTGAATGTCAGCATAAGAAAGAGGAATGCCCTCTTGAAGGGTCAACTTTTTCAAGCGTCGAAGTACCATTTCTCGCTGAACTTTCCATACCAAATCGCGCTCTCCATAGACCTGAACTTCGCTCTGAAGAATGTCAAAAGCTTCTTGATTTAGCCGTTTCATTGCCTGTATCGAGTAGACCTGTATGCGTTAGAATGCCCTTTTGGCAAGCACCATAGTTCAACAGTTTCCACAAAATTTAGGCAAAAAATAAACACCTGCTGACCTCAAAGATGAAACGCTCATCCCTATGGTCAGTAGGTGTTTGAAATTAAGACTCAAAACCTGCGCGACAGATTACGCAAGCATGAGCGATCGGAGTAAAAACTACTCGTTAAGAATTGCTGGTTTGAGCGGCTAAAAGCTGCTTCAGCTTCTCAAGATCTTGTGCCCAACGGGGATCAGGCTGCACCGAATCGGAATCGGGAGCACCACCAGAACGGCGAGACTTGTTGCCGCTATTAGTAGCAGCACCTGCACTCTTGCGCTTACCGCTAGGGGCTGCACCACTAGTAACCGCTGCGCTTCCAGCAGGAGAGCCGCCTTCAGCTTCACCTTTGGCACGGGGCAACGCCTTCTCAATTTTGATGGCGTTTTCCTTCACTGTCATGCCGTTATATTTCTCAATCACTTCATCGGCTTGCTCATCGCTCTTGACGGTGACAAACCCAAATCCGCGACATTTGCCCGTCTTGCGATCGGTAATAATCTTCGCGGTTACACCCTCACCGGCATCGGCAAATACTGTTTCTAATTCTTGTTTGCTGAGATCTTCAGGCAGATTGCCTACATATAAACGAACTGACATACGCAACACCTCCAGACATTGATCCTAATACACTGCGCCGACCCAATGAGCCGCGTTGGCTAATAACACTTCCTTGCTGTTGGCTGAGGATAGACTTGGTAGACCTCGTAATCACGAAATTCCTCCTCTCGCCAACCACAACAGCACACATAGTCGATTGAATAAATCGCTTGGTCACTATCTCCCAAAGATTTTGTCAGAAACCGGAAATAGTATCGAGCGAGACTACCTGAGTGTTTGGTCACTACTGGAGGATTGCCCTCTGCACTCCCATGCAGGTTGCGTCCCCAGGATATTCATGCCACTTCTAAAGGTATCATGCTCACCCACCCCGCAGTAGCTTTAGCATCGGATTTCCACCTCAAAGCAGAGTTTCTAACTCGGATTGCATCATGTGTGAATAAAGCAGCCTTGGGATAGATTTCAACTGTTACAGATAGTTAACCCACATGGTGCGATTGGGACAAGACACAACCCCACAGCATCCGCCGTTGCCAAATTCCGCAAGATTGCGATCGCAGAAAAGCCAGCCGCTAGAAAACGACTGGCTGATTTGCTGTGTTGGGAGAAGATTCTGATACCAAGTGTCTTGATATCGAGACCATGTAAGCGAATTAAATCGCAGAGGACTAACCTGAGCCATGTCCCAAAGTATCAGACTTCTGTAAAGAAATATTACGTTTTTATCAAAGAAAGCGCAACTATTCTTCACAAAGTTGTAACGATGGGTTGGGGCGATCTCAAGATTCTGACTACAAAATAATCAGAATGCCGAGCAGAGTTGCGATCGCAGCTAAAACCGCAGACCCCACCTGATGACCACTTCGACACTTCCGCCCCTTAGAGGTCTGGATCGTGTCTACATCAACCCAAGGCGTTGCACCCCGACGAAACCAACCAGTGATGACGACGGATTGCTGCACCAAATCTTGAGGACGAGTCGGCTGGGGAAATAGCGCTGCGATCGCGCCGAGTTGAGCCGTGTAGTGAAGCGGAATCAAACCCTGAGCGGTGTGTAACATTAAATCTTGACCGAGCCAATTTCCTGTTCCGGGGCGTCCGAGCAGGGTTCCTTCCCACTGGATAAAATAGCTATCTGTGGGAACCGCGTCGGGCAGCGCCATCAAATCTAATAAAGATGACGGTTTTGAGCTAGAGATCGATTGATTTTGAAGCCGTTGAAGGTCTGGAAAAAATGAGTTGAATCGTAGAATTGTGCCGATGCCAAACCCCATCAGAGCAAAGCCAAAGAACAGCGTGTAGTCTGTGGCTAGCCAGTTGAGGTGTTGATGCCCTAACCGATAGGTGGCATGGGCGATCAGCCAAAGCAGCAGTGCGATCGCAGACCCAATTGCGGCTCCGCCTAGGGGCGCACCTTGCAGCCAAACTCGCCGTTTTCCTGCCGAGCCACGTTTTCCGATCGATGCAGAAGCTAATTCAAGCTCGACTTCGGGTTCTAGCTGCCACAATCGAGCGTACTCCATCAACTGCCGCAAGCGCTCCCCCATCAGCGGATGAGAGTTGTTTAGCACCAACCAATGGCGATCAAGATTCATCTGATCCCAGCACAGCAACGACGCTCTAGACCATGGCGCTGGCACCCGTTGCGAACCCTGCTCCCAGAGATTGCCAACGTGCAAAGCCGTGCGATAGCCTACAGGAGCCAATAGTTCCAAGCCTTCGAGCCAGTAATTTGTTTTCTGCTCGTGGCGGATCGTCTGATGGGTAGCGATCGCGCTTTTCAGCAGTGCCCGCGCCAGTCCATTAGGGTTGCCCGTCAGAGTGCAGGCAGCGCGATCGCTGTAGCGAGTCCGTTCTTTAGAAAGCCACAATCCTGACCAGCGCAACCCTCGGAAAATGCCGTAGCTGAGGACAGATGCGATCGCGACGGTGGTTGCTGCGATCGTCAACGGCAGGGCGATCCACGGATACGTATTCCGGCGTGCGATCGCGCGATCGTGCATCCAATCGCTCAACCGTGCTGATTGCCAATACAGCATGTAGGGCAGCCCGATCGCAACCGCAACCAGCGACAAAAACGAGAAACTCCAGTTAGTTATATGGGCAAGTTCCCCGGCGTAAATTGCGGCGATTTCATCGTCTTCTAGCTGGTCGAGCAAGCCCTGGCTGACAACAATGCGCGCCAGTTTAGGATGACAACCGTAGGTAAACGCTAAAGGCGCTGAGGTCGGCAAAAGGCGCAGGTTTGGCAGGGGAATCTGCTGCTGTTGACACACGCGAGACAGTAATCGGTGAGCTTCAGCGCTGGATTGGGCTAGAGAAAATGTTGACAGCGATCGCATGCCGTAGAACGTGTGCAACAACGCTTCTAAAATCCACGGAGACGCGATGAACAGTCCCACGAGTCCCAAAGCCACCCACCCAAACGGCGCGCTGATCGACGGAATGAAAGCAGACCACTTAAGATATTTTGTGGCAAAGCGCAGCCAGAAGACTTGAACCGCACTGAGCGACGCAAACAAGCCGCAAATCAGGAACAGCAGAGCCGCGATCGTACCCATTTCTGCCCATTGCAACCGAGCAGGATTGAGCTTGCTCAGAGGCTGCCAGCGTTGGGCACGTCCAGCATTGCGCCAATCTGAGGCTGGAGGATCACTGGGCGAGGCGGCAAGGGAATGCTCCGATCGGCGGCGAGACGAAGAAGGGTTGAGATCGGCGGTGGCAGGGGAAAAATTGTCGGGAGGCATGACTAGGGGCGGTTCGGTGACAGAACCCGTTTCCGACAGACTAGACGATGGGGGGCAAGCCAGATCGGGAGACGATGGCGAAGAAAGGCGGAAGGAGCGACGGGGAGATGGGGAAACAGAGTCTAGAGGAGTAAACCCGGTTTCAGTGTCAGTGGTTTTGTCGATTGTTTTAGGGCTGAGGTCGTTCAGCATCTGGGCTGCCCAACTTTGCACCTTGCGGTTTTGGCTGTGACCTAGACGGTGGCACAGCGCGATCGCATCTTTCTGGCGATCGCAGCGAGCATACACCACCACTAGCCCCATCTGAGCTTTTATGGCATTGGGAGTGCCATCTGCAACATTAGAAGCTAAGTATTGCTCTAGGGCTGCGATCGCGGCTTGATCGTTCTTCTGCTTGATGGCGTTGAGACCTATCTCCAAAGCAGAGGCATCAAACGCCGGATCGGGAAACGCTGACATAGGTAATGTTAGACACAGCGCTTCCAGGATACCCGCGAAAGAATAGGTCGCTTGAATTTATCGTTGAAAGTTGCCGTTGCAAATGTTGTGCTCGTCCCTTATGAGCGACCCCGACGGAGGGCTTCTCGCTCGATCGCACTCATGGCTTCTCCGAGAGACTCTTTGAAAATGCCGTAGAAAATTCCTTTGGGCGTTGAGGCGTTGGGTTGGGCTTCGACCACTTGAGTAATGAGAACCTGAGTCGGCTTTGCGCCTGCGTAGGGTGCGATCGCTTCAATTTTCCAGTACCCTTGCAGGCTTTGAAGATCGCCCTCGACTTGGCGGAAGTCAATCCGGCTCTTTGCCTTCTCGGTAATGGCAGACCGGATGCGAGAGGTGACGCTCAGGAAAAACACCTGGCGAGTATCCACCTGCTCTACAACTTTCTGGTTTCCGTTTGCCGATAAAATTTTGCTCGATGTGACGTTCGGCATGAATTTAGAAAGGTTGCCGTAGTCAGTCAGCACCGACCAGGCAATATCAGATGAGGTCGGAATCAGCACCCTTGCCGTATATCGACCCTTCTCACCCGTCACCAACGGCTGCCCACTCCTCAGCGTTACTCGTTGCTCTGGGGGGAGTTGATCGATGGCGCTGTTAAATAGCTGTGCAGCCGCAGGAGACCGAGATGGGAACGTTGCGATCGGCTCTGCCAAACCCCACGCCATTACACTCAACCAAACGACTAAAAATTGAGATTGGAAGCGTTGCATTTTCATATCCTGCACAGATAGCAATCTAGTAACCGTTTTGTATCATACGGTGTTCGGTCAACCCGCTTGGGAATCGTTGCACGTTAGAAGTTGCGAAAAATGTAACCAAAAACACGATCGCAATGATTCAATGGCACAGTAATGACATCCAACCTTATCCAAACCCTGTGAGGACTCTAAAGATGATGAGCTTAACCCAATCAAAACGATGGAATCGATTCAAAGCCCTACCCCTGATGCTTGGAATAGTCGGAGCCACCATTGTGACTCCTGCGTTAGTTAGTCCTGCGATCGCGCAAGAAAAAATGCTGAAAACACTAACCGTAACAGGACGAGGATTTGAAGAGATTCAAACCACGTTGACTCAGGTGCGTTTGGGGGTCGAGGCTCAAGGAAAAACAGCCAATGCAGTGCAGCAAGAAGTGTCGCGGCGATCAAATTCGGTCGTGTCGTTGCTGCGATCGCGCAAGGTAGACAAACTCGAAACCACCGGAATTAATCTCAATCCCGTCTACAGCTATGCCAACAACACCCAAACGCTGACGGGCTATTCCGCCTCCAACATCGTCAGTTTTCGAGTGCCTACAGAAAGCGCAGGAACGCTGTTAGATGATGCCGTCAAAGCAGGAGCCAGCCGCATCGATGGCGTCAGTTTTGTAGCGACCGATGCTGCGATCGCAACCGCTCAAAAACAAGCCCTCCGCAACGCCATTCAAGAGGCTCAAGCACAAGCCGACACTGTGTTTGGTGCGCTTAATTTAACCCAAAAAGAGATTGTTAGCGTCCAAATCAACGGGGCTACACCCCCCGCCCCGATTGTGATCCAGGCAGAACGGTTCGCGAAACAAAGCGCGGCAGATGCTCCCACCCCCGTGATTGGCGGTGAACAACGAGTGGAAGGCTCTGTCACATTACAATTTAGCTACTAAAAATTAAGCTAAGACTGTCAGTAGACGTAAGTTCGACAGAGGTGCTTGGCTGCGATCGCAGATCCGGGAAGCCCCGAACTACGAAGCAGATAATCTACATCGAACTTACGTTCAATAAAGTCAGATCGAAGGAGTCGGTCTGTCAACCGGGTAGCAGATGCGATGGGTAAATGACTGATGCGAAGGGGACTTCTTGCCTCAGCGCGATCGCGCATCTGCTCCACTCGCTACTAAAATCTTGTGCTTAAAAATCGTCTTCATACCCAGGCGTATCCGACCCACCCGACGATCCACCCTCAGAATCTCGTTTCGATCCCAACAATTGCAGCCGCTCAACCACCACGATCGGCGATGTCCGATTTGCCCCCGTATTGCGATCGACCCATGCATCAAACTTGAGCGATCCCTTCACCCCAATCAAACTTCCCTTGCGAACATAATTCGCCGCTACGTCTGCCTGCTTGCCCCACAGTTCAAGATTAAACCAGTCAGGCTGATCACTGTTGCGCGTTTGGCGATTAACAGCCAGCGTCAGCCGACACTTGACACTACCCGACTCAAAATATTTTACATCTGGGTCGCCACCAACCCGTCCGACTAATGTCACAACATTTAGGCTCATAGTAGTTCACTAGTACTTTTTACCTGCTTCTATTTTAATCAATTCAACAGAAGCCTGGGAACTAAGGGTATCCCAATTTAGCGTGCTTATAAAATTTTCTGCGGCTCACCCTTGGCTTGTTGAAATGATGAGCGCAGGGGCAAATGGATACACTTCCCCATCTACCCTCTCCCCCATCCACCCCTCCACTTAAAGTTGATAACCTACTAGACTGTGTATCCAAACTATAATAAAATCCACTATCGATTAGCGCCAGTGCTAAAAGCTGCACTTCCGTCCGAGCAAATCCGTAGCATTTTTAAGAGGCATAGAAACTAGTGGGTCTTTTTAGTGGCTTCTCCCGCTTTTCCATCTCGCGAGACATGGGTATCGATCTCGGTACAGCAAACACATTGGTCTACGTATCGGGTAAAGGCATCGTGTTGCAAGAACCGTCCGTAGTTGCCATGGATTCTAATGAAAAAATTCCGTTGGCCGTTGGGGAAGACGCAAAAAGAATGCTAGGACGAACTCCTGGCAATGTTATTGCCTTGCGTCCCCTGCGGGATGGCGTCATTGCAGATTTTGATACGGCTGAGCTAATGCTGAAGCATTTTATCCAGCGCGTCCATGAAGGAAAGGCTCTGGTATCACCCCGGATCGTCATCGGCATTCCGAGCGGTGTCACCGGGGTAGAGCGGCGGGCCGTTATGGAAGCGGCATCGCAGGCAGGGGCGCGTGAAGTGTACCTGATTGACGAACCTGTAGCAGCCGCGATCGGGGCAGGGCTACCCGTGGCAGAACCGACCGGAAACATGATCATTGACATCGGCGGTGGCACCACCGAAGTTGCCGTCCTCAGTTTGCAGGGCACGGTGATTAGTGAATCGGTTCGAGTGGCAGGAGACGAACTCAGCGACGCGATCGTGCAATACATGAAGAAAGTCCATAACCTGGTGATCGGGGAACGGACGGCAGAAGAAATCAAAATTCAAGTCGGCTCAGCCTATCCAGGGCAATATGATGATGATTCACTTATGGAAGTGCGAGGGCTACACCTCCTCTCTGGCTTACCGCGAACCGTCACGATCAAAAGTCCTGAGATCCGGGAAAGCATGTCAGAACCGTTGTCTGTAATTATCGACGCAGTAAAACGAACCTTAGAGCGCACCCCCCCAGAACTCGCGGCAGACATTATCGATCGCGGAATCATGCTGGCAGGGGGCGGCGCACTGCTCAAAGGTATTGACACCCTCATCAGCCACGAGACGGGAATTGTGGTTCACGTGGCGGCTGATCCACTGAGTTGTGTTGTGTTGGGCACAGGGCGCGTTTTAGAAAACTTTAAGCAGTTGGAGCGGGTTTTTAGCACCCGTCCGCCGCGATAAAAAACTGCCACACTTTCCCGATCTCTAGGCTGGAACTGAGGAAATTGTGTTATCTCTCTGACGTTTCAGAGCTATACTTTTGTGGAAGTTAACCAGCCAAAGAACGAGAAATTTGCATGTTTGCACTGCGTCGCTGGTGGGATCGGTATGGCATCCAAATCACCTTAACGAGCCTTGCTGTTGGAACGGCACTGTTGATTCGGCAGACCCAGGGAGGGGTGCTGCTGGAAACCTATCAATGGCTGACCCGCCCTTTTCAATCGAAACCTAATCCTCAAGCTCAGGTTGCCAATGCCCAGATGCTGGAATTGCAGCAGCGACTGATTGAGCTTGAGAGCAAAAATCAGCGCTTGGAAGAACTTCTGGGGTTTGTCCAGGTGAAAAAAGGGAAAGGCATTACGGCTCCGGTGATTGGGCGGAGTGCCGATCACTGGTGGCAGCAACTGAGCTTAGGGCGCGGCAGGCGAGATGGCGTTGAGAAGGAGAGTGTTGTGCTTAGCCCAGGCGGGGTTGTGGGGCGCGTAACGGCTGTGACGGCTCACACAAGCCGTGTTTTGCTGTTGAGCGATCCGACAAGCCGGGTGGGGGTGACAATCAGCCGCAGCCGCACCATGGGGTCGATGCGGGGAAATTCGGGAAATCGGGGGATTTTAGAATTTTACGAGAAAAATCCGGATGTGCGGCGGGGCGATGTAGTCACCAGTTCTGCGCTCAGTGGTCGATTTCCATCGGGGCTACCGATCGGGCGGATCGAATCGGTAGATACGACGAAAAGCCCGGCACCAGAGGCGATCGTGGAACTGTCAGCGCCGGTCAGCTATTTAGAATGGGCAGTGATTTATCCAAAATCGCCGGAGGTGGCAGAGCCGTTGGCTCCTGCTTCTGGCAGTGCCCCATCTCCTGTTCCTTCTCCTAATGTTTTAGATGAATCTTCTCCCTCGACCCCATGATTCAGCCGTTGGATAATTTTATCACTCAGTATCCTGCTCTTCGCCCTTACGTCAACTGGGGCGTCACGGTGGGATCGGTGCTGTTGTGTTTGCTGATTTTGCCGACGCGCTTACCGGGCATGGAGTTGGCGGGCATTAGCCCCAATTGGCTGCTGATTTGGGTGGTGGCGTGGAGCATAAAGCGGACAGTCTGGCAGGGTGCGATCGCAGGGGTTGTTCTCGGTTTTTTGCAAGATGCGATGACGGCTCCGTTTCCAACTCATGCCCTCAGCTTGGCGATCGTGGGCGCACTCACGGCTCGCCTCCAAAAGCAACGCTATGTGCAAGAAGATTTTATTTCGGTGGCGCTGATCGTGTTTGGCATGGCAGTGGTGGCAGAGACGGTAACCGCACTGCAATTTAGTTTTCAGGGTGGGCGATCGCTGCTAGAAATTTGGACGTATCACCAATTTGTGGCGCTCAGTTCAGCGATTCTTAGCAGTTTGTGGGCACCCGTTGTCTATTTCCCGCTCAACCACTGGTGGGAATCGATAGAGCAGTCAGAACCGATGGGATGACTGGCACGGTTGGCAGACGTGATCTCAACCCGTAGCGACTAACTCTTTGGGAGGCTGAGGAAACAGCGCTACTGCCCCTTGCAAGTGTTTTTCCAAGGTTGATAGCGGCAGCGCGCCTTGCAGATGGCTCCACGGCAAGATCTGCTCTAGCGACCAGTTTTGGTGCACATAAAACTCTAAGTCGGGGATCTGTCCGCGCAGTTCTTTGAAAGCGCGGCGATAGCTACCGAGCGAATCTCCGTAGTGACGAGTTAATTCGAGCAAGGTTGAGAGCCGCCGATCGCCGCGAGACAGCAATGCCTGAATAACCGACCAGTTATAGCTTTCAGGACGGAAATCAATGCCTTGCGATCGCAAGTTTTTTTGCAAAAACTGGAGCCGTTTTTCGGCGTGTGGGTTGACGCCAAACCATTGAAACGGCGTGTGGGCTTTCGGAACAAAGGTGCTGCATCCCAGGGTGAGCCGTAACCCAGGCGCGGCTTTCTTCAACTCTCGCATCATCTGGACGGTGCGATCGAGATCGCCTGATTCTTCCCCCGGAAGCCCAACCATTCCATACAGTTTGACGCTGCTCAACCCCCCTGCTTTCGCATTGATTCCGGCTTGGATAATTTCGTCGGTTGTGAGCTTTTTATTAATAATTTGGCGTAAGCGATCGCTGCCGCTTTCTACGGCGATCGTGATCGATTTTGAGTCGTGTTTGACGAGCGTTTTCGCTAATTTTTCCGTCACGGTGTTGGTGCGAACTGAGGCAAGACTGATACGCACATCGTCGTATTTTGGGGCGTTGAGATAATCTAACAGCGTTTCAAATTCGGGATGTTGAGTCACGGATGCGCCGAGGAGTCCGAGCCGATTGGTGACTTCTAATCCTCGTGCGATCGCGGGCATGAGCGAGTCTTCAACATCGGCAATCCGAAACGGCAAGGTGAGATAGCTGGCAAGGCAGAAGCGGCACATTTCAGGGCAACTGCGGACAACTTCCACCATGAAGATGTTTTCCCACGCGGCTTTTTCCGTCACAACTGTAGAAGTCGATAAGGTGTTGCCGCGATAGGTTTGCTTTTCGACTGTTGCGGGGATCGTACTGTCGATTGGCTTAATGGCTGCGATCGCGCCCTCTGCACTTTCGTACGTCACGTCATACAAACTCGGAACGTAAATGCCTGAAACTTGGGCGAGATGGCGGAGTTGGGTGTCGCGATCAGCATGGCGAACTTCCTGGTAAGCATTGATGAAAGCATTGAGTAAAATTTCTCCATCGCCTAGCAGAAATACATCAAAAAAGTCTGCGTACGGTTCGGGATTGGCAGTGAGAACCGGACCACCCCCAAATACGAGGGGATGATCGGACGTGCGATTCTGGCTCCGAATCGGAACGCCTAACGACTCCAAAAGTCCTAAAATATTGACGTAATCCAGTTCCCACGACATCGAGAAGCCAAGAATTTCAGGGTGTGAGGGTAGCGACTCATGACCATCTGTAAACAAGCGGCTGACTTCTAAATCGGGGCGCGATGCCAACGTTGCCCAAACGACCTGAAAGCCCAAGCTCGTGATCCCAACGGTGTATTCGTTAGGAAATGCGAAGATAAGCGGAATCGCATCTGCTTGAGAAGTCGCAGGTGTAAACAATAACCGTTCATCAGAGAGAGGAAGTGAAGTCACCAATTGCGTCAATAAAAGAATGATCTGAGGAATAGTTAAGGCAATGAGCCAAGCTATCTCCTTTCAGCCTAGCACTTCAGTTAATGGCTTGCCTGTTGATCCGCTTTAATCAGCAATTTCATTAGTCCTGGTTCTCTTAACCTACTGGAATACTCTAATTGACGGTCTTCAAGAAGTTTTCTAAGCTGATGTATCGTCATGCCCTCGTATGGGTTCTTGATTGATGTTGCCGTTCTCCGGCGTGAAGAAGTAGCTTGCTTGAGGTCTGCGATCGCGCGATTCATCGTCTCAGAATGCTGACTAATCTTCTCAAGCAACTGCTCTAGTCCTTGTACCAAAGTACTCATCTGCTTAATCACATCAGGTGTTGGTGAAGGTGTCTCCAAACCACCAAGCTGCTGCTTTAATAACTTTGGAAGCTGTTGTTCAATCGCCTCGGATATTTGTTGACTAATCTTTTTCTCAAGAGAATTCTCGTGGCGCTGAAACAAAGTACTCATCTGCTTAATCACATCAGGTGTTGGTGAAGGTGTCTCCAAACCGCCAAGCAGCAATTCCATTTCTGATTGAGTTACAGCAGCCTGTTCATCATCGAGATCAAAGACCCAAACCCAAAGTCTTTCGATATCGAGTTCCTTCGCAACAAGACACCAATCCGCGCCATAAATGACTTCATATTCTTCATCGGCGTAAGCTTCAGTGCGACGCACAATCAGCGGAATCAAATTGCTGCCCTCTTGAACAAAGCTATCCCTAAGAATCTGCTGTCGTTCAGGTGAAATATCTTTTAATTCTAGATTTGGAACTGCAATCAATTCTGTTTCTAATTGACCATGATGAAGAGGTTTAGGACGTAATCGATCAAGAATTTGCTTCTGACGCTTCGAGAAATCCATATTACTTACCTTGTTCCACAAGTTTGATTAGATGTCGAGCCATTTCTGAATAACAATTAAACGCTTCTTGAGCACTTTCTTTATCAGATCGAGTCAGCAAACTATCAAATTCTGCTTCGCAAATCGGGTACCCTTTTTCTGGCGTAGAAGATACGATCTTAAGCTGCGGAACCCATGTTGATTCAGGGAATAAACTGATGTTTTCTCCACCCGGAACATTCTTCAAGATATTTTGAATTCTTCCAGTCATCTCCTGTTTCAAAACAGTCGCTCTTTTGTCATACATGCTAACAGCAACTCCTAAAATAGGAAGTGGCTCATCTCTAGATTGTTCTACCGCTTGCGCTCGATTGATCACATACTCTAATGCTCGGATTGGATAGGGTGAAAGCTGCGTTGGGATCAAAATTCCTGATGCTGCCATCAGAGAAATAGTGTTGACTTTACCAAAAGAGGGCGGCGGATCAATCAAGATAAAATCGTAGTCATTCTTGTAATTCTTTAGCTTTCTAATTAACACGCGATCGACATCTACCGTTTGGATCAACGTGCTTTCCATCTCGCTCAAGCGAATGTGGGAAGGAACAATGTCAAGACTAATATCTTTCCACTGCTTATGAATAATCGTGCTAGGCAAAAGTGTCTTTGTCTCGGTCAGCAGGTGAGTAACATCTTTTTTTCCCTGTTCTTCAATATCTGCTAATGGATCAATTCCTAATCCAGTCGTCAAATTTGCCTGTGCATCAACATCAATTAGAAGAACGCGCTTTCCTAATTTGATAAGGGCAGCCGCAAGATTGATCGTTGTTGTCGTCTTACCAACGCCACCTTTGTTGTTGAAAACCGTGATGATCATACCGTTTCTCGCTTTAATTTTTTCACCTGTATCTTCGCCAGCTTCGATGAGAGATGGTTGAATAGTATTTCCTCTATCGCCGGTTTTCTTTTTTCTGAACAGTCGTTCAAGCATGTCTTGATTTGCAACATCATTTGCAATCTGAGTAGCGAAATTGAAATGCACTTGCTGCTGGCTGTGATGAATGTCATCTATAAACTTCAGACAAGCTTCTCTACTGCACAGCTTATAGAATAGTTGAAAGTTCTCGATTAGGGTCTTTTGAGAGTAGGTCGCGATCGCATAAATCTCTCCATCATAGTGACACACTAATTGAAACTGATACCCGTTCGTCAGCAATCCCAAAGCCGCTCCGGTCTCGCGCAGGTAACTATTCAACTGCCAAAGATTTCTAGAGAGATTTTTTTTAGGCGCTTTCGCCTCAATCACTAGATATGGCAATGGTTGCAGCATAGAGCTATGTGATTGGCGCTGCCAAGTTCCAAAGGAGCGCACCAAGAAATCTAGCTTAACTTTGCCAACCGTCACCTGCGTTTTCCAATCTATTGCGTGATATCCGAGAAGGCGCAGAAGCGGGATGATAACTTGGTGTTCGACCTCGGACTCACTGCTGTTCAGGGTAATCGAGTCTAAAAACTTAAATCGAGCAGAATTTACTGAGACTGGCATAGCGGGCAAAACGGGAGTGTATTAGAGATGCATTGAGTGAGACCGAGGTCATCGAAAAGCGCCATTTTAAAGGAATGATTTAGAGCGATACCAAGCGCAACACTCTTGTAATTGTCTTGCTTAATTGCCGTTAAAGGTTCAGTGGTTCTACGGGAGAGGGAGGATTGTTCGGAAAAGCTTTAATCTTACGGAGGAAGCTTTATCGGGTGCTCACAGAAGCCGCCGCGATCGCTCAGCAGATTTGACTAAGCATCTACGATCCGTAGCTAAAGATTGAGAGAAATGTAGAGAGATAGACTTCTTCCTCAAGCCATAGTTTGCTTATGCTACAAAGAATTTTAATTGAATTAACCGACTTCTACCCGCAAGCTATAAATTGAGCGACAAATTACTATATGATGTGCCAGATACAGTCTCGTTCGGACAGCACTACTACTGAGGAGGCGCGATGCATGGCTCACATCATTGCAACTGCAAATATGAAAGGCGGTGTTGGCAAAACAACGCTAACGGTCAATCTTGCGGCTTGCCTTGCAAAGCACCACCAAAAGCGGGTTCTCATCGTTGATTTAGATACGCAAATCAGTGCCACCCTGAGTCTCATGACACCCGCTGATTTTGCCAAACTTCGCGGCGATAAGCGCACACTCAGAAATTTAGTCAAACGAGCAATCTTATCAGACAAAGATCTGCCAAATGTGGTGCCAGAAGCTATTCGTGCCTATGTTTCTAATGTAAAAGGCTTGGATTTGTTGCCCGGAGATATTGAACTATACGACGAATTTTTAGTCTCTGACATGTTGCATCGAACTGCCGTTCAGACTGGAGCCGCAGATTTTGAGCAGGTATGGAATGATTTTGAGAAAAATCTCATTCGCAAGATTTTACAACCGATCGCAAAAGACTACGATTTGATCATTTTAGATTGTGCTCCTGGTTACAATCTTCTGACCCGAAGCGGATTGTTAGCCAGCAATTTCTATTTTATTCCGGCGCGCCCAGAGCCACTATCGCTAATTGGAATTCAGCTTTTAGAGCGACGAATTTCAAAGCTGAAAGAACTGCACCGCACCGAAGCAGGACTGCTAGATATTGAGCTTCTGGGCATCGCGTTTACGTTATCTGGCAACCTATTTTCAAGCCGCTATCATGGGCAGGTTATGAAGCGGCTCAACGAAGATTTTAGCGAGGCAAAGCTGTTTAAGACGCGCATTCCGGTTGATGTAAATGTATCAAAAGCGGTCGATGCATTTACGCCAGTAGTGCTGAGCAATCCTGGCACAGCAGGAGCAAAAGCCTTTAATCTTCTGTCACAGGAATTTCTTCAGAAGCTCTCTGCTGCAACAAAAGTTGAGCGACCCGAAAATAAATATGCATTTACTGCATTAGATGATTAGCAAACCACAAGCAGCCTAACGATTTTTTGACTCTATACTCTGAAAGAGGGATACTCTTTCTGAAGACAGCCTGATCAATTTTACGCTTGACAAGTCATACTCATTCCGAGTACGCTTTACAAGAAGAAACATTCAGTTAGTAGGAGACGCATTCATGCTTGCCAATCGAGAAGGGCAAAAAGTTCCCGATGTTACCTTTCGCGTCCGTGAAAATAACCAATGGGTTGACATTACCACTAGCGATGTTTTTGCAGGTAAAACTGTAGTAGCTTTTGCATTGCCTGGAGCATTCACGCCGACGTGTTCCTCAACCCACGTACCTGGATACAATGAGCTTGCAAAATTATTTAAAAGCAACGGTGTAGATGACATCGTTTGCATTTCTGTTAACGATACCTTTGTCATGAATGAATGGGCAAAAGACCAGGGCGCTGACCACCTCCGACTGCTGCCCGATGGCAACGGCGACTTTTCTGAAGGCATGGGAATGCTGGTAGATAAAACAGATTTGGGATTTGGTAAGCGATCGTGGCGTTATTCGATGCTGGTCAAAGATGGCACGATTGAAAAGATGTTTATCGAACCGGAAGAACCCGGCGATCCTTTCAAGGTTTCTGATGCAGATACCATGTTGAACTACATCAACGCAAAAGCAGAAAAACCTAAAACGGTGTCGCTTTTCACGAAAGTGGGCTGTCCATTCTGCGCGAAGGCAAAGCAACTGCTGAGCGAGCATGGGCTTGACTACGAAGAAATCGTGCTAGGTCGAGATGTGACGCTGCGATCGCTAAGAGCAATGTCGGGTGCAACAACGGTTCCGCAAGTCTTTATTGATGGCAGATTAATTGGTGGCTCAGAGGATCTATCCTCTTACTTAGGAGCCGCATAATTTGCAATTTGCAACTCGCAATCGGGTCATTCTGATTGCGAGTTGTAGATTCGTCTCTACAATGGAGAAATTGCGCTAAACACGAGCTTTGGTAATGGACAAGGTATTAAATACTGAGCGATCAGTCGAGCTTGCACGTCTCATCAAAAGCAAGGCAAAAGCCAGTTTTGAGAATGCAGCAAAAGCGATCGCACTGGTTGAAGGAGCACACTACGTTCAGGGCTTTCTAGTGTTTGCAGGCGCACCTCACAAGCCAATCGAGCACAGTTGGTTAGAACTCAGTTCTTCCCAAGACGAGCAGCCAAACACCTACATCATTGATCCGAGTTTTCCTCACTTCAACCGCAAGCCAGAAGAGCTTTACTATTTTTCGGCGCAGCACCTCACTGCCAAGAGACTGAAAGCAGCGATCGAGGAAGCAAGAGAAGATTATCCTGAAGATGATCCGCTGCCGATCTATGGCTCAATGCCTTATGAATACTATGGTGATCTGATGCTGGGCGGCAAAGAGTATCTCGAAGCTTTTGAAGCCGCGCAAGAAATGTGCAGAGCACTAAATCGACCTAAAAGCAACGGTAAACCGTAGGCAAGAATCTGATTCACTAGCAAAATAAGGCGTGAAATAGCGCTCCGGCTGCAAAAAACCGGAGATATTGTCTTGCTGAGAAGGCTAATCAACAATTTCCAGACATGTTATCGGATTTAGTAATAATATATTTCATTAAAACTGCCTATGCTCCTATAGCGAAAGTATTTAATGAATTTCTTGAAATGCCTGAAAACCCTGTAGTACCGCTGATCAAGCTACTTTCTTTATGCCTCTTTTTCAGAAATCTAGTCAATAACTTACTGAGAATATATCCTAAGAAAGATTCAACGAGTCTTGGAGGTGTGCGACTTTAATTTTGTCCACAAAATTGGAGGAACCAGACAGATGGTTGCAACATTGGAAGATACCAAGCGGAGTGCGATCGCACAAGAAATCGCAGACCTTAAAGCACTCCAAGAATTGTTGATTACGACAGAGCAAAAGTTTATGCCTGCTGTGGGTACAGATTCGGAAATTCACAAGCGCTTTAACGATTTTTTAAGTGATGATCAAAAAAATCTTGCAGTCATTGATCAAGTCCTGAGGCAATTTGGTGGTGCGGCTCAATCTAGAGACACGATTCAGCAGTACACCGATCAGGTAAACCGTTTGATGGACGGAACCGAATTGACTCTATATCAGAAAGTATCTGCTCATGAGCGAATTAAGCATCAAGCCGTGATGACGGGTTTGATTGTTCATAAAGCTGCTCAAGTGGTGGGCGAGGATGTCAAGGAGGCGATCGGGCCTTTAAATCAAGTGAACTTTGATAACCGTGCCCATCAGGAGCAATTGAAAGGAGTCATGGAAGTTTTGGGAACTCGTGAACTAACAGGCAAAGATCCTGACCAAGGAGTTTGGGCAAAAACACAGGATGCTGTTGCCGCACTGAGAGGTGTTTTTGAGGGACTAACCAAGTAACTCTGCATCCAATTCTAAGAGCAGAAAGGGCATCTAGCGTTCATCAAAGCATTCAGCAAATCATTTACCTTACTCATTACCTCTACAAACAAGGAGTTTTCTATGTCAGTTGATATGACCCCCAGCGATAATCTAAATGATGAAATCGTTTACGTGTTGCTCAACAAAATCAAACATAGTGGCGAACATAGTAACGAAGAGCAATCGGATGTTAGTTTTTCTGCTGAAGACTTTGACGGTAAACAAGTCAGCCGCGACGAGCTAAGTACACAACTAAATCATCTAATTCAGTCCAATTACATAATGGGAGAGATTGAGTCTGGTTCAACGCAAGATCAATCGGCTCATTCTCCTTTAATGACTGTCAAAAACGCACAGATTACAACAGACGGTCGAGCGATGCTAAAAGCCAAATACTACAAAGTTGATCAAACTTAGATTGCTGATAGTACAACGCTAGAGGAGTGAAGAAATAGAGATTGCTTCCTCACCTCTTGACTTCTTCACCCTCTCATTTCGTCACTCAACACCTGCTCGACTAATTTCTAGCAAAATCAAGCAGGCAAAAATTATGCCACCAAGCCTCCTGATTAAAAGGTAAGATTTGTTCTATAAAATAAACATTCCGGCTCATTTTAAAGATCTCATATTTGATTATTGTTGTCCTTAAAGAAACTAAGTGCAATCGTAGATAGGGTTCGATCGCATAGCACCTCATTTTCCTTGCAGCAGTTAAGTTTGGCAACATCTATCGCTGACAGTTTCGGCGATCGCGCAAGCGATTCATGTAGTATTTTTTACATTTTAGACCAGTATTTATAACGGTCTTCCAAATTATTTTACTTTCTGTTTGCTTTATTATTGACCCAGTGTGAACCCGGTCGAGATATTTGTGCGATGAGCAACCAATCAGTTGTCATTGCACGTAGAAGACAAATACAGGTACAACTTTATTTCGTCAGGGAGTTATTGCCATGATTATGGGTGAATCTGTCTCTAGTTCGTCATCTAATTCGAGTCTTACCACTGACATCGCTCAAGCGCAGACCACTACAGTATTAGACACAACGGTTCCCAATCCGCTTACCCCGCCTCCAGTCGGTTCTAGTAGTTCGGCTCTTCCTGCCGCTCCTCAAGATCAGGTGTTTGACCTGCGATCGTTTGCCGGAAAACTAGTCCGAGGACTCTTCAATACCGTCAGCATCACCGCAGATTACGACAACACTGTTGGGGTATACCGCATCGAAGATGACCAAGGCACCGTGATCGATCCAACCAATGGTAGGTCTTATGCTCCAGGGTCAGAGGGATATAGTTTGGCAGCCGTGCGGCGATCGCAGGCAGACGGCATCACCTTTAGTGCAAGAGCCGGGGATGTTCCCGTAGAACTGCAAGGAGGAGCCGTCTATGCGCCTTATCTCGTTGCCAACAACACCGTCGAAAGCGTCTTGCAAGGAACTGGCGCAAACGTTTACTTCAACTTTACGGCAGCTAACGCAGACGGATTTGATCATTTCCGCACAACTGAAGATGGCAAAATTGCCGTAGAAGATTTGTTCAACGGAGGCGATCAAGACTTTAACGACGCGATCGTAAGTGCCACGTTCGAGGCTCCGACCATTGATCTGCCAACTGCACCCGAAGATCAAGTGCTTGATTTGCGCTCTCAAGGCGGCAAGGCAGTCAGACTGTTGATCAACAGCCAAAGCATCACTGCCGACTACGAAAATACGGTGGGTTTATATCGCATTGAAGATGCCCTCGGCACTGTCATCGATCCCAGCACTGGAACCTCCTACAAGCCCGGAGATGACGGTTATGGTCTCGCGATCGTGCGGCGATCGCAGGCAGATGGCGTCACCTTCAGCGCCAGAGCCGGAGATGTCGATGCCACCCTCGATGGGGGAAATGTCTACGCAACTTATCTGATTGCCGATGCAACGGTCGATGATGTGACGAGCGGCAGGGGTGCAAACGTGTACTCCAACTTTGTTGCCGCTAATGCTGACGGGTTTGATCACTTCATCGGGTCAGGCACAACCGCCGCAGGCAGCACAGGATTTAGCATTGAAGATCTGTTTGGTGGGGGCGATCTCGACTTTAATGATGCGATCGTAACCATCACGTTTGAATCTGCTGAACCTGCTTAATTCAAAGACGCGTCTGAGCCGGATTGATCAGCATGGGGAACCTCGTTCAACCGCCCTGATCAATCCGGCTTCGTAGCCTGTGCCAACGGTCATAACCGTAGCCAAACGCGATCTTGATTCAAAAAGCGGGTAGCGAGAATCGAACTCGCAACTAATGCTTGGGAAGCATTCATTTTGCCACTAAACTATACCCGCACGTGAGCAAAATTATAGCGGCTTTTTGCCGAAGAATGCAGGGATTTTTAAATCGATCGTCAAACTCCTGTCGGTTGTGACCCACAGTTGAGCAAAGGTTTCTGTAAATCTGGGGAAAAATAAGTCAAACTGCCTGCACTGCACCCGCGATCGCGACCCAAGAGCGCCCCCATGTTTAACGCAACCGAACTTCTAATTAATGACTTTGTTGGCAAACTCAAAGAAGGCTATCACCGCACCTACGGCGGCTGGAAGTCTGACTATGAAGACATTATTGGCTGGGTTGGATCAATGGCAATGGAGAATATTGCCAACAGCGATGCGCTCTATCACAATGTCGAGCACTCTATTTTAGTCACGCTGGTTGGGCAAGAAATTCTCCGAGGACGGCACATTCGCGAGGGCGGCGTCTCGTGCGAAGATTGGCTTCACTTTGTGATTGCGCTGGTCTGCCATGATATTGGCTACGTCAAAGGCGTTTGTCGCCAAGACCAGAGAGGCATGTACGCCACTGGATGGGGAGACAAGAGGGTGCCGCTGCCTCCCGGATCGTCGGATGCAGCCTTGACGCCCTATCATGTCGATCGCGCTAAGCTGTTTGTCGATGAGCGCTTTGGGGGACACAAGCTGATTGACGCCGAAGTTGTGAAATACAATATTGAACTGACACGATTTCCAGTTCCGGCAGCAGAAGATCACCAAGACACAACCCATTATCCTGGTCTCATCCGGGCATCTGATTTGATTGGGCAACTCAGCGATCCTCGGTATCTCAAGAAGATTAGTGCGCTCTACTACGAATTTGAAGAAACCGGTGTGAACAAAGCGTTGGGCTACCGCCACCCCGGAGATTTACGCAAAAACTATCCCAAGTTTTACTGGCACGGTGTTTATCCATATATTAAAGACGCCTTATACTACCTATCGCTAACGCAGCAAGGAAAACAAATCGTTGCCAACCTCTACTCCAACGTTTTTGTAGTTGAACACGAACGAGCAGAAGATTAAGGGGGGAGGGGGATAGTCTGGTAATTGGGTCATCGACTCATGCACCCATCTACCCATCGACTTAACGTTGACAATCTACTAGTCCTACTTAATCCACATTCCTCAGAAGGCAAAAGCGATAGGATGTAAAGGCAAATTTAGCGTTCGATCCTCGGTTAGGCTTTCTATGGATCGTTTTTTCTCTCCGATTCAACAGTTTTTAATTACTTGGCTGCTGATTCTTGTCACAGGGTGGCTGACGCTGAATGCACTGACCTATTTTGGAGAATTGCTCAGTGTTTTGGTAACGGCAGCGCTGGTAGCTTTTGTGCTGAATTATCCGGTTGTGCGAGTGCAGCAGATTCTTCCAAGACCGGTGGCGGCGGCGATCGTTTATCTTTTCGCTGCCATCGTGCTGGTTGTTGCAGCCCTGACGATCGCACCGCCTATTATTCGGCAGGCACAACAACTCACGACTAATTTACCCAACTTAATTGGGTCGGGGCAACAGCAGTTAAATGATCTTCAGGCATGGAGTGATACGTGGCGATTGGGCATCGATCTGACGTTTCTTAAACAGCAGCTTTCGGCGCAAGTTCAGGGACAGGTCAATGCGATCGCGTCTACTGGAATTGGGTTAGTCGTCGGGACGTTCAACTGGGTTCTAGACCTCATCTTGATTTTGGTAATTTCGTTCTATTTCTTGCTCGATGGCGGCAAGCTCTGGAATAGTCTGACGGGTATTTTTTCTGACCCAATTCGAGACAGCCTCACAACCTCGCTCCGAGACAGCCTGCAACGGTTTGCCTCTGGGCAGTTGTTGTTGGGGTTGTTCATGGCAACGACGCTATCTGTGGCGTTTTGGTGGCTGCGAGTCCCCTTCTTTCTTGTGTTTGCGGTGTTTATCGGTGTGCTAGAGGTGATCCCGTTTATTGGTGCCGCTTTGGGGATTGCCACCGTATGTGTGGTGGTCGCCTTTATCGATTGGTGGCTGGCAGTTCAGGTGTTGGGCGCTGCGATCGCACTCCAACAAATCAAAGATAATCTCATCGCCCCTCGAATTTTGGGCAACCTGACTGGCTTAAGCCCCGTCATCATTTTGGCGTCGTTGCTTTTTGGGGCAAGGGTTGCTGGGTTGCTCGGCGTTATTTTGGCAATTCCCCTAACAAGTGTTATAAGAACCATACTAGATATAATTCTCAACCCTAGTCTTCCGCCTCAATCCGGCTCGATCTTCTCAGACGTTGTAGAAAATAGTATCCTTGAACCCATGCTCTCTGTCGAACCAGACGACGATGAAGCCCAAAAAATCACGGTCGTCGGTCAAGAACGCTAATCATCCCACACCCCCCTACCGTCTATGAACTGGTGGCAGAAACTCAAGAGAAATCCCTTAGCCCGTTATGGTGCACTGCTCCTGCTAGTGTTTTATGTTGCGGTGATAGGGGCTGAGTTTGTCGCGCCCTACGATCCCTACGTCTCGCAAATTGATGGGGCGCTCTTACCTCCGACAGAGGTGTATTGGGCAAATCAGAATGGCGAGTTCATCGGCCCCCATGTGTATCCCACGATTCAAGGACCGATCGACATAGAGACGGGGGAACGAAATCTCATTGTCGATCGCTCTGCGCCCTCTCCGATTCGGCTGTTTGTGCCAGGCGATCCTTACCGGCTTTTTCAGCTACGGCTACCGCTTCCGACTCAGTTTTCCCTCAGCGACCCAAGGTTTGAGGAGATAGAGATCTTTCCTGGCATTCCTGGCAATCTGCATTTGTTTGGCACAATTGGCTCTGCAAGGTGGAACGTTTTAGGAACCGATGAACAGGCCCGCGATCAGTTTAGCCGCTTGTTGTTTGGGGGCAGAATCAGTCTTAGCATTGGTTTAGTAGGAATCGCCCTATCGTTTCCGTTGGGAATGCTAGTCGGCGGAATTTCGGGCTACTTTGGCGGGTGGCTAGATGCAGGGCTGATGCGATTTGTTGAAGTGCTCATGACGATTCCCGATATTTATTTGCTGGTTGCTTTAGCAGCCGTGCTACCACCCGGATTATCCAGCGCACAGCGCTTTCTGCTGATCATTTTGATCACGTCGTTCATCAGTTGGGCGAGTTTGGCGCGGGTGATTCGGGGGCAGGTGCTCTCGATTAAAGAGCAAGAGTTTGTGCAAGCCTCGCGGGCGATGGGGGGAAAGCCCCTGTACATTATTGTGCGCCACGTGTTGCCTCAAACAGCGACTTACGTGATCATCTCAGCCACTCTGAGAATACCGGGGTTTATCGTGGCAGAATCGGTGTTGAGCCTGATTGGGCTGGGCATTCAACAACCTGATCCGTCGTGGGGCAACATGCTATCTCTAGCAACGAATGCCTCGATTTTGGTGCTGCAACCGTGGCTGATTTGGCCGCCTGCCTTGCTGATCGTTTTAACGGTGTTGGCGTTTAACCTTTTGGGCGATGGGTTGCGAGATGCGCTCGATCCTCGCAGCTTACAGCAACGGTAACGTTATGCGTGATCTTTACCCTGCGATCGCACCCTACCAAACCGGGATGCTGCCGGTCTCAGACCTCCACACCATCTATTACGAACAATCGGGCAATCCCAACGGCAAGCCGGTTGTTTTCTTGCACGGCGGTCCCGGTGGTGGAACAATTCCAGCCTATCGACAGTATTTTGATCCCCATCAGTGGCGCATTGTTTTGTTTGATCAGCGAGGTGCTGGCAACAGCACGCCCCATGCCGAATTGCGAGAGAACACAACGTGGGATTTGGTGAGCGATATTGAAAAACTGCGATCGCACCTCGGCATCGATCGATGGGTTGTCTTTGGCGGCAGTTGGGGCAGTACGTTGGCGTTGGCGTATGCTCAAACGCACTGCGATCGCTGCTTGGGCTTAATCTTGCGCGGCATCTTTCTGCTGCGACGTAAAGAAATTCTCTGGTTTTACCAAGAAGGCGCAAGTTGGATCTTCCCAGATGCCTGGGAGGCTTATCTTGCGCCAATTCCGGCAGATGAACAAACCGATCTGGTTTCGGCTTACTACAAACGGCTAACCAGCGACGATGCAAAAATTCGTCAACAAGCCGCAAAAGCTTGGTCAGTCTGGGAAGCGAGTACGAGCCGGTTGCGAGTCGATCCCACGTTGCAACAGCACTTTGAAGCAGATGAGTTTGCCGAAGCCTTTGCGCGGATTGAGTGCCACTACTTTATGAATTGCGGCTTTTTTGAGGTTGACGATCACCTGTTGAGAAGGTGCGATCGCATCCGCCACCTGCCCATCGTCATCGTTCAAGGACGCTATGATGTGGTCTGCCCCATGGCGTCTGCTTGGGACTTGCACAAAGCACTACCCGATGCAGAGTTCATCGTGGTTCCAGATGCCGGCCATTCCATGATGGAGGCAGGAATTCTCAGCGCGTTGGTTGATGCAACGGATCAATTTTCCACCATCTCTTAACCCGGCAGCCCTCAAGATTGTTAGACTTCGCAATTTACGAGAGAATAGATGTAAAGTTTCGTATCGGTCTGTTTAAGAAAATGGCGTTAGAGCAACCCGTGGTCAGCCAAGTTACAGCAAACCGCACTGACTATGACTATGACCTTATGATCGTTGGAGGGGGCATTGTTGGAACGCTGCTCGCGTGTGCGCTCAAAGATTCAAACCTAAGCATTGCCCTGATCGAAGCAGAAACCCACTCTCAAGCCGTCGCCAAAGCCCAAGCCTATTCAATCACGTTGCTCTCTAGCCAAATTCTGCAAGGACTGGGCGTGTGGGATACCCTGCGTCCGCAGATTGAAACCTATAACACCGTTCGTCTCTCGGATGCCGCCCACCCCAGCGTTGTGCAGTTTTTGCCAACTGACATCGGCACCCAAACGCTAGGATATGTCGCCGAACATCGAGTCTTGCTAGCCACACTGCAAGCGTATCTGGATGGCTGTTCCAACGTTCATCACCTCTGTCCGGCTAAAGTTGTTCAGACAAAATTTCAGACCGATGGCGCGATTTTAGACGTTGCCATGGCAGACCAAAATCAGTCACTTCGGACTCGCTTGGTGATTGCCGCCGACGGCTCGCGATCGCCACTCCGCCAACAAGCCAAAATTCGCACCTACGGCTGGAAATATTGGCAAGCATGTGTTGTAGCAACCTTCCAACTTGAAACACCGCACAACAACACTGCCTACGAGTGGTTTTGGGAAGGCGGCCCATCGGGAATTTTGCCCCTGCCTAACAATCGCTGTCGCATCGTGTGGACAGTGCCCAAAGCAGAAGCAGAAACGATGCTTGCCCTGAGCGAGGGTGAGTTTACCGAGCGGTTTACCCGTCGCTACGGCGCGCATTTTAGCCGACCAACTTTAGAGGGCGATCGCTACGCCTTTCCGGTGCAGTTGCTTCATAGCAGTCGATACGTTTGTTCGCGATTAGCTCTGATTGGCGATGCGGCTCACTGTTGCCATCCCCTTGGTGGGCAGGGAATTAATATGGGCATTCGCGATGCGGCGGCATTGGCGCAAGTACTGCAAACAGCGTGCGATCGCGGTGAAGATATTGCTAGCCTGAAGGTTCTCAAACGTTATGAGCGTTGGCGGCAGTGGGAAAATCTCATGATCTTAAGCGTCACCGACTTGCTAAATCGAGCCTTTTCTACCCAACTGCTCCCCGTAGTTTTTCTCCGGCGAGTTGCGTTGCACATGCTCCAAACCATCCAGCCTTTTAAATCTCTCACGTTTCGGCTCATGAGCGGTCTGATCGGGCGCACCCCACATCTTGCCCAACGTTAAGGGAAACGCGAATCAGACAGTGTTAGAACAAAGTGCTGGAATAAAGGACGGGAACAATCAGCGTTAGAGTTAGAAAGCACTAGAACAAGACGATCGAGCAGGTGGTTTTCCAATTTTTCTGTTATGGCTTCTAAAGCAATTGTTCTTTTATCTGGCGGGTTAGATTCTGCCGTCGCGGCGGCTCAAGCCATGGCAGATGGGTTTCAGGCGATCGCGCTCTCGTTTCGCTATGGGCAGCGGCACGATCGGGAGATCCTCGCTGCTCAGCAAGTCGCTGTTCATTTTGGCATTCAAGATCACTTGATCGTTGATGTAAATTTGGCGCAGTGGGGTGGTTCTGCCCTAACCGATGCTGCGATCGCAGTGCCAACCGGTGGCATTCAGCCGGATGAAATTCCGAGTACTTATGTGCCTGGGCGAAATACCGTGTTCCTTGCGATCGCGCTTTCCCTTGCCGAGGCGAAACAAGCCGACGCCATCTATTTAGGAATCAATGCTGTCGATTATTCAGGCTATCCCGACTGCCGTCCAGAGTTTTTGGAGGCGTTTCAACACTTGGCTGCTGTCTCGTCTAAAGCAGGAATCGAGGGCAACGCGCCAAAGCTTGTCGCGCCGCTAGTGATGGATTCTAAAGTAGATATTGTTCGTCGCGCTTTGCAGCTTGAGGTTCCGATCGCTCTCACATGGTCGTGCTATCAGGGCAAAGAGCAGCCTTGCGGCGTTTGTGATGCATGCCGGATTCGCGATCGCGCCTTAATTGATGCGGGATGTCCTACCCTGGCAACTGCTCAAGGCAGAGCATTTTATGCGTTAGATCCATCCAAAGAGTGGCGTTAGATTCTACAGTTAGCAAGGTTCAAAGTCGTGATCAAACCCAAGTCAGGAATGATGCCTAATTACTTTATAAATTCTTCTAGAATCTGAAGAAAATCTATCTCTTTTGACGAAAACAGGTTTATTTTTCCTTGAATTGGTGCTAGCGAAAAGATTAAACCTTGGAGGTATTGCTTAACAATGAGAGTGAATACTTTAGAAGGCTTAATCTATCTATAAACTCCCCAAAGCCGCTTTCAGATAGGGTGTTGCCTGCTTCTATGAATAGCTTTGAAACCTTACAAATTGTTTACAACGCCTTTATTCTTCACAACTTGGTTGCAGAAGCTGAAAAATAAATCGTTTCAATTCAAACCCTAAGAAAAGTGGAAGCATCTGAACCCAAAAGAAGCCTTAAAAAGCAATCAGTGAAACCTGTGTAGCGATTCTTCTTCAAAAAACAGCTTTTTGTGGTCGCTATATTAGCAGATAGCTTGCCAAGGTTCGCCATGATATTTGACTCCAGCTACGTTCTGCTATTATCGCAGTGGCTCGATGAGCTACACGGTCTAGAATCTCTTCTGGAGAGATTAAAGTTTGAGGTGCAGATTGCAAACTCCATCGAGCATGCCATTTCCTGGGTGAGGCAAACTCCTCCCTGCCTCATTATCTTGCACGGCAACGACTGGTCTGAGCCGCTGTTGCAACGGCTAAGAGCGATCGCAGATGCAGAAAGCATCACCCTAGTTATCTTAACCGACTGCCACATGCCACGCTGGCTTTACCAAGATCAAAATCCTGGGTTTGATGGCTTTCTTGTTAAACCACTCAGCAGCGATATTCTCTCTTCTCTGGTTCAGTCTGCCTCTGCCCGCCAACGTTGCTTAGCAAGCTAATTGCCCTCTACCGTTTATTAATGACTTTCGCACGGCTCTATCCTTTGCTCCATCGCGTGCTCAAGCCGACGTTTCCTCATTGCCTTTGGTCAGGTCGTGCGGATAGCCCTGCGATCGCGCTTACCTTCGACGACGGTCCGCACCCAAAGTACACACCTCAACTCTTAGATGTGCTTGACCACCACAAAGTTTGTGCCACATTTTTTTGGCTAGGAGCCTGTGTTGAAGCCTATCCCGACCTTGCCCGTCAGATCTATCAGCGCGGTCACTGGATTGGGTTACACAGCTACCACCACCGAGCCTTTACAAGCCTGAGCGCTACCGACCTGAAAACCGACCTAGCACAGACGAGGGCTGCGATCGCTAAAACCTGCCAAATCAATCCCAACACGTTGATTGATGTTCGCCCCCCTTATGGTCTCTTTACGCCTCAAACGCTAAACCATTTGCACCATTGGAACTATCGCACCGTGATGTGGAGCATTATTCCCGAAGACTGGGTGTGTCCCGGTGCATCAATTGTTGTGCAACGAGTGGTAGACCAGGTTCAAAACGGGTCAATCATTGTGCTTCACGATGGGGATAGCGGCGGCAGAGATGTTGCAGAAACGGTTGATAGTCTCATTCCCAGGCTGGTGCAGAGTGGCTATCAATTTTCTACCATCAACCAGATTTGGCTAGCATTGCCCCACGTTTAGCCATCGTTTTTCACGCTCACTTATTAGATATAGGCTTATTTTGATGAGCTATTATGTTTGTCTTCAAAAGATATGCTGTTTGCAAAGCATTGCTGTAAGCATTCTTTGAGTTGTTCTAATATTTTCTCCTAAAGTAAAATTTTATAGTACAAACATTCACTAAATCTTCTTGATGTAGCGCTCCTAAAGCCATAAAAAATTCTGATTCTTTAACAACCCATCCTATTGCAGCTTGTATACTTTTGGAAACTATAGTTTGCCTTAGAGTACAGGCTGCTCAGTAGGTATAAAGCAACTTCGCTATTGCCCCTAGGTTGTTTGATCTACAAGCATTACTGTTCCCTAGCATCATCTAACTTAATGTTTCTCCTAGTCCGGTTCGTTAGATTTGGGCTACCGTATCATCAAGAGCCGTGATTTGTGTTTCCAAAACCATCGCGGATGTTTTTGGGGATGACCTTAGGCAGGATGTACTTATAAATTTGTTTTAGCTATTCCTGTTTAGGCTATGTAACGATCGATTGGTTTGATAAAAGTGCGTTTTTGGTCTCGAAACATTTGCTGCAATTGCGCCATGATTGAGATATGTCTTTGATTGATGACTTTCTGATAAGGGGTCTAGAAGCTGAGCCAATAGAAGTTTATGTTGCAAATCATGCTTTTCTAGCGGTATTCGTTTTTCAGTTTCAAAGATAAAGGTTCATAAAAAGGGTGCAACTTTTGTGAGAAAGGCTACAATCGGGGAGACATTCAATCAGTTATCAATTAAGATTTGTGCAACGGTGCATCTACCCAACGGTGTATTTCCGCAGAAGTAGTGCTTCTTATTCGCTTGCACACTTCTTTGTGAGTGCAATCCATGCGGGACACACTGTTTTACGGGGCAGGCAGCTACTTTTAGAGACCGTGCGATCGCAACCCACCCAACGCCCCTAACGGCGATTACCAAAACTTAATTAGACATTGTTTCCGCTGCCACAATTTTTTGACTACTTAAGGAGCATGAGGAACGCGGCATGACCCAAGCCAACGACGTACTACTTGAAGCACTCGACACTACTCCTACAGAAGATGCGTTTGAGAGTGATTTAGGGGGAGGATACGACGACCAAGATGAGGATCAAGACGATTCTGAAGCGGTCGAGGAAGAGGGCAAGTCAATCAAGGCTCGGTCTGCCCGTCGCCGAGCACAAGCCAAGAAAAAGCACTATACCGAAGACTCAATTCGCTTATACCTCCAGGAAATTGGTCGAATTCGGCTTTTGCGAGCAGATGAAGAAATTGAACTTGCCCGTAAAATCGCTGATTTGCTAGAGCTAGAGCGGATTTATGTCAGAATGACCGATACGCTTGATCGCGCTCCTTCTGATGCAGAATGGGCAGAAGAAGTGAAGATGCCTCTGCCTCAGTTTCGGTATCGTCTGCACTTGGGTCGTCGAGCTAAAGATAAGATGGTGCAGTCAAATCTACGATTGGTTGTGTCAATCGCAAAGAAATACATGAACCGGGGCTTGTCGTTTCAAGATCTGATTCAGGAAGGCAGTTTGGGACTGATTCGGGCGGCTGAAAAGTTTGATCACGAAAAAGGTTACAAGTTCTCGACCTACGCAACGTGGTGGATTCGTCAAGCCATCACTCGTGCGATCGCAGATCAATCCCGCACGATTCGCCTGCCGGTTCACCTATACGAAACCATCTCTCGAATCAAGAAAACCACCAAGCTGCTGTCTCAAGAGATGGGGCGCAAACCGACGGAAGAAGAAATCGCGACTCGCATGGAAATGACGATCGAGAAGTTGCGGTTTATCGCTAAGTCTGCTCAACTGCCGATTTCCCTGGAAACGCCGATCGGTAAAGAAGAAGATTCCCGTTTGGGCGACTTTATTGAGTCGGATGGCGAAACTCCTGAGGATCAGGTGTCTAAGAACCTGCTGCGGGAAGACTTAGAGGGCGTTTTGGCAACGCTAAGCCCTCGTGAAAAAGATGTTCTCAGATTGCGCTACGGTTTGGATGATGGTCGCATGAAGACGTTGGAAGAAATCGGTCAGATTTTCAACGTCACTCGTGAGCGAATTCGCCAAATTGAGGCGAAGGCATTGCGTAAATTGCGTCATCCCAACCGCAACAGTGTTTTGAAGGAATACATCCGCTAAACTTCAGTAATTTTGATCTCTATGCCCGATGGCTTTTGTCATCGGGTTTTTTGGATTTTTTATCGAAAACCTGTTGAGCGACGGAGATCCTAGTAGATTGTCAACGTTGAGTGGAGGGGTGGAGGGTTCCGATTACTAGACTCCCCCTCTTCTCCTAGTCCCCCATTTCAATCTTGACAGACCACTAGAGAGGTTATCCTATTTTGCTGCACGCTATTCACACTTTGCCAGCGCATCAATATCAGCCGCCACAATTTTCTCAAGATTGCGCGTTATTTTCTCGCAGTCCCAATCCCACCAGGCAATTTCAAGGAGCGATCGAATTACCTCATCGTCAAACCGTTGCCTAATTAACTTTGCCGGATTTCCACCCACAACAGCATAGGGTGAAACATCACTGACAACAACGGACTTTGCAGCAACAATGGCTCCATCACCAATTTCCACTCCTGGCATAATCACAGATTCATAGCCAATCCAAACATCGTTGCCGATGACCGTATCACCTTTATAAGGCAGTTCATGGGGGTGCGGTGATACGGTTTCCCAACCATTGCCAAAAATTTGAAATGGGTAGGTCGAAAACCCGGATAGTTTGTGATTAGCCCCATTCATGATGAACTTCACCCCTCTTGCCAAAGCGCAAAATTTTCCAATGATCAAGCGATCGCCAATAAATGGAAAGTGGTAGAGAACATTACGTTCAAAGTCTTCAGAATCTTCAGGGTCATCGTAGTAGGTATAGTCGCCAACGATAATGTTGGGATTAGCGATCGTATTTTTGATAAAGCAGATTTGTGGAAATCCCTCCATCGGATGCTTATCATTTGGATTGGCTCCGTACACAATGCCTCCAAGCTTTGGATATATAAAGTAAGAAGTTTAATATGGGGTAAGAATTCAATTGTGCGTACAAAAACCGAGGTTGAGAGCATGTTTCTTGTGGGCTGAGTTTTGGGTCTCAACCTATTTAAAATCTTCAGTCGAGGTCATCGTTTACGTTGACACAAATTAGAAAATTTACTGCTCATAAAAAATCGGGCGCTCTATACCGAGTCGCCCGTAGACTAGCTTTTAAGGTTGACCAAACATTTAGAGGAGAGCGGATTACATCAGACCCAGGAAGCGCAAAACCCCTTCGCCTGCAAAAAACTCAGTAAACAAAGCAGCAACAAAGCCAATCATGGCGAAACGTCCGTTCCACAATTCTGCTTGGGGGGTAAAGCCAAATCTCCAAGCGTTGCGGTCTTCTGCCGAAGGAGCAGTGATCTTTTGTGTATCTTGCATGGTGGTACTCTGGAATGCATTAGCTACCGATAATGTTAAACAATATTACGAAAAATGTCAAATTGTTAAGCAACTTTGTTTTTCTATACAAATCCTGCAATCCATCGAGTCAATAGACACCTGACGCTGACCCCGGTGCAAAACCTATCTTTGCTCACTCTTAAGTTTTCTTACCCTTAATAATGTAGTAGGAAACAATATAGTGGGAAAACTCAAGCCAAAAATGTTCCAAAATGCTGACTTTGCCGCCTAAAAATTCTGCAAAGAAGATATGGAGCTATCATAGAAGCTATTAATTGATATTTGTTACAAATTGTCAATGATTGTTTCTGAATCTGGTTTGGCGAAGATTAAGGCATCGGTGACGGAGAAGATTTTCTTCGGTCATGAGCCTACGACTGAGTTGATCGCTATTTTGCTAGTCTATTTTGTCCAGGGTATCTTGGGACTGGCGCGACTATCAGTCAGTTTCTTCCTCAAGGATGAATTGGCGCTCAATCCTGCTGAGGTTTCTGCTCTGCTGGGCATTGTGGCTATTCCGTGGATGGTGAAGCCGTTGTTTGGGTTCATCTCTGACGGGTTACCAATTTTTGGCTACCGCAGACGCCCTTACCTCGTGTTGTCTGGGCTTTTGGGTGCCCTGTCTTGGGTGATCATGGCAACGATCGTTCATTCTGCTTGGGCAGCAACTAGTGCGATCGCACTGGGTTCTCTCTCGGTTGCCGTCAGCGATGTAATTGTCGATTCGATCGTGGTCGAACGCGCTAGGCATGAATCGGTAAGCGGGGCAGGCTCGTTGCAATCGTTGTCTTGGGGCGCTTCTGCACTTGGGGGCTTAATCACGGCTTATTTCAGTGGTTCTCTGCTGCAAATCTTTGACACTCGAACTATTTTTCTAATTACAGCCACCTTTCCGCTGATTGTGTCTGGCGTAGCGTGGTTGATTGCCGAATCACCCGTCACCAGAAAGTCGGATTGGTCAGTTGTGCGTCATCAGTTGGGGCAACTCAAGCAAGCCGTTTCTCAAAAAACGATTTGGATGCCCACCGCCTTTTTATTTCTGTGGCAAGCCACTCCCACAGCGGAGTCTGCCTTCTTCTACTTTTCTACGAATGAGTTGGGGTTTGAGCCAGAATTTTTGGGTCGAGTCCGGTTGGTGACGAGTATCGCTTCGCTAGTCGGCATTTGGGTATTCCAACGGTTTTTGAAGGCAGTCCCCTTTCGCACGATTTTTGGCTGGTCGATTGTGCTGTCTTCGGTATTGGGCATGTCAATGCTGTTGCTCGTGACTCATGCCAACCGGACGCTGGGCATCGACGATCGCTGGTTTAGTTTAGGCGACAGTCTGGTTCTCACTGTTATGGGGCAAATTGCTTTTATGCCGGTGCTGGTATTGGCGGCAAGACTCTGCCCACCGGGGGTAGAAGCAACCTTATTTGCGCTGCTAATGTCGGTTGTAAATTTGGCGGGATTAGTGTCTTACGAGCTTGGCGCACTTTTAACCCATGGGCTAGGGGTGACAGACACCAACTTCGATAAGCTGTGGCTGCTGGTCGTGATTACAAATCTCACGACGCTGTTGCCTTTTCCTTTATTAGGTTGGCTGCCTGACACCGTTGAACCCCCCCCCATCGAGCAACCCGCACCGGCGTTAGAAGCCGATCCGGCAACGCCGATCGGACAGTCTTTCTTACCCAGCCTGGTTTCTGCCTGGACATCTTCTAAACAGCCAGAACCAGTTGAAGAAGGAGAATAAATAGGCTGTAATTTTCCACGAGTCAGTCGGATCAAATAACGATCGCGCTCATTCGACACTTAGAGAATTTTAGACTTTTATGCAACTGTTTGAACACGCTTCTACTGTCCCTATTACGTCGTATAACACCGAAGAATGGCAGAAGGGATATCGGTCGCTGCATCACGAATATGAGTATTGGATTGATGAAGTAGAGGGAGAAATTCCGTTGGCGTTGCAGGGGACGCTGTTTCGGAATGGACCAGGGTTGCTGGATGTGAAGGGGCAACGGTTGCAGCATCCGTTTGATGGTGATGGGATGATTTGTGCGATCGCATTTAAAGACGGACGCGCCCATTTCCGCAATCGGTTTGTCAAAACAGAGGGCTATTTAGCCGAGCAAGAGGCGGGCAAGATTCTTTACCGGGGCGTGTTTGGCACGCAAAAACCTGGAGGTTGGCTTGCCAATGCCTTTGATACTCGCATTAAAAACATTGCAAACACTCAGGTTCTCTACTGGGGCGGCAAACTGCTGGCATTGTGGGAAGCCGCAGAACCTCATCGCCTCGATCCTCAAACCCTAGAAACGGTGGGACAGGAATATTTTGATGGGGTGCTGTCGCCGGGGGCACCGTTTGCGGCTCATCCTTGGATCGATCCGGTCAGTCAGTTTGATCAGGGCGCACCGTGCTTAGTGAATTTTTCGATTAAAGCGGGACTCTCTTTTACGATCGCAATTTATGAACTTGACGTAAACGGAAAAATCGTCAGGCAACACGATCATCCGGTTCCAGGATTTGCATTTATTCACGACTTTGCGATCACGCCAAACTACTGCATTTTTTTCCAAAATCCTGTCGATTTCAATCCGATTCCTTTTTTGGCGGGTCTCAAATCAGCAGGAGAATGCATCAAGTTTCGCCCCGACAAACCGACGCGAGTTATCCTCATTCCCCGCGATACCGCTTCGGGTCGCCCCCAACCCATAATTTTTGAAACGCAGTCAGGCTTTGTATTTCATCATGCCAATGCCTATGAGCAAGACGGAGAGATCGTGCTCGACTCGGTTTGCTACGAGAACTTGCCCTCGGTGGAACCGGGTTCAGACTATCGGCAGACCGATTTTGAGGCGCTGATGCCGGGTCAACTGTGGCGATTTCATATCAAGCTCTCGGAACAGACCATCGAACGTAACTTGCTAGAGCAGCGCTGCTGCGAGTTTCCCTTTGTGCATCCGGCAGTGGCAGGGCGAAGACACCGCTATATTTACATGGCAGCGGCTCATGCACCGAGCGGGAATGCGCCTCATCAAGCCATTTTGAAGGTGGATGTAGAGACAGGAGTGCGGCAACTCGCTAGCTTTGCGCCCGATGGCTATGTTAGTGAACCCGTGTTTGTGCCTCGCAGCCATTCCGATGCATCGGGGCTGTTTACCGAAGTGCATGGCGCGGAAGACGAGGGGTGGCTTCTGGCGATCGCTTACGATGGTCAGCGCGATCGCTCTTCGGTCGTAATTTTAGATGCACAGAACCTAGAGCAAGGTGCGATCGCGCGGCTCCATCTCAAACATCATGTGCCTTACGGATTGCACGGCAGCTTTACATCAGAGTGTTTTGCGCCAGAGGGCTAGCCGTCTATCGTTGTTTAATCCACCATCCTAAGGTCATCAATTAGCCCTGCAAGATGTTCACTATCTGCTTGATACACCTCATTGCAAAAATGGCAAGTTGCCTCAGCGCCATCATCCTTCTCGATCATGTCTTGGAGTTCATCTTTGCCCAACAGCTTGAGCGCGCCCAAGACGCGATCGAACGAACAGCCGCAGTGAAACCGCACCATTTGAGTTTCTGGCAAAATCTCTAAGCCCAAATCGCCCAGCAGTTCCTCAAAAATCGTCGGCAGCGTCTTTCCAGCTTGAAGTAACGGTGTAAATCCTTGCAGCGTTGCAATGCGAGACTCAAGCAGCGAAACCAAGGTCTCATCCGTTGCTGCTTTTGGCAGAATTTGAATCAATATCCCTCCTGCGGCTTGCACACCGTTGACATCTACAAAGACACCCAACACCAAGGCAGAGGGGGTTTGCTCAGACGTGACCAAATAGTGAGTCAGGTCGTCGCCAATTTCTCCAGACACCAACTCAACCGTGCTGGAATAGGGATAGCCATAGCCCACATCGCGGACGACATAGACATAGCCCTCGCGCCCTACGGCTCCCCCAACATCTAATTTGCCGTTCTGGTTGGGCGGCAACTCCACATCCGGATGATCGACATAGCCGCGCACCGTGCCGTCTGTGCCCGCATCTGCCATGACTCCACCCATCGGTCCATCGCCCCGAATCCGAATATTGACTCTTGACTCCGCCCGTTTCATGCTGGAGGCGATGAGTAACCCCGCCGCCATCGTTCGACCCAAAGCAGCCGTTGAGACATAGGAAAGCTTGTGGCGGTGTCGAGCTTCATCTGTAAGCCGCGTGGTGATGACTCCGACCGCTCGAATACCTCCTGCTGCCGCCGTTGCCCGAATTAACTGGTCAGCCATGAAAAACCCTTATCGTTTTGTTTGTATTATTGTCTTCTTAATTGTAACGATTTCGTTGCGATGATATGGCGCTGCCGCTAACAGAGGGGAAGCCATGAGATGAGCAACAAAAATTGGTACAGTGAAGATCCAATCCCTATGTGCACTGTTCATGCCTGCCACGATCGATTCTTCCATTACCGCGTTTCCGCTAGCTGCTGTTGTGGGTCAAGAAGCCATTAAGCTAGCGCTCCTTCTCGCTGCCGTTGATCCGGGGTTGGGTGGGGTGGTAATTGCCGGACGACGCGGCACGGCTAAATCGGTTATGGCGCGGGCAATTCATGCGTTGCTGCCACCCATCGAAGTGGTGCAAGACTCGATCAGTAATTGCGATCCGGCGACGCCTGATGAGTGGGATGACTTTACGATCGCACAGTTTGAACCCGGATCAGACGTGCCGACGGCGGTAATTCGTGCGCCATTTATCCAAATTCCTTTAGGCATTACAGAAGATCGGCTGTTGGGTTCTGTCGATGTCAGCCAGTCGATCCGGCAGGGGGAACCGGTGTTTCAGCCAGGGTTATTAGCCGAAGCCAATCGAGGCGTGCTGTATATCGATGAGATTAATCTGCTCGACGACCAAATCTCGAATCTGCTGCTGAGCGCGCTGACCGATGGGCGCAATCAGATCGAGCGGGAAGGTATTAGTTTTCAGCATCCCTGCAAACCGTTACTGATTGCAACATATAACCCAGAAGAAGGCACGCTGCGAGAGCATTTGTTGGATCGCATTGCGATCGCGCTTTCAGCAGACATGGTGTTAGGACTTGACGATCGGGTGCAAGCGGTCGAGCAAGCCACGCGCTATTCTGACTCTCCCCAAGCATTTCTGACTCAGTACAGCGATGACATTGACGCGCTCAAGACGCAGATTTTGTTGGCACGAGAATGGCTGAGCGATGTTCAAATCACGTCTGATCAAGTTCAATATCTTGTGACCGAAGCGCTCCGAGGCGGAGTTCAGGGGCATCGGGCAGAACTGTTTGCGCTGCGAGTGGCAAAAGCTCATGCGGCGTTGGATGGACGAACTCAAGTCAGCGCCGAAGATTTGCGCCGCGCGGTTGAATTGGTGATCGTACCGCGATCGACAATCATTCAAACACCACCCGAAGAAAATCCGCCGCCGCCGCCCCCCCCTCAAGATCAAGACGAGACTGATCGCGATCAAGACGACGAGGATGAAAAAGAAGACGAGCCTGAAGACGAGCAACAGCAAGAGTCGCCCCCTATTCCAGAAGAATTTGTGTTTGATCCAGAAGGTGTGATTCTCGATCCAGAGGTTTTGTATTTCGCGCAGATGGCGACTCGACAGGGCAACTCTGGGAGCCGTTCGATCGTGTTTTCCGACGATCGCGGACGCTATATCAAACCGATGTTGCCGAAAGGAAAAGTGCGTCGAATTGCGGTCGATGCGACGCTGCGATCGGCGGCTCCCTATCAGCGATCGCGGCGGCTGCGATCTGAAGAAAACCCGTCTGGGTCTCAAAAGCGCGTGTTTGTTGAAGAAAGCGACATTCGCGCCAAGCGTCTAGCTCGCAAATCGGGCGCATTAATTGTGTTTTTGGTCGATGCCTCTGGTTCAATGGCGCTCAACCGGATGAATTCTGCGAAAGGCGCGGTGCTGCAACTTCTAACGGAGGCGTATCAGAACCGAGATCAGGTTTCGCTAATTCCGTTTCGAGGGGAGCAAGCTGAGGTTCTTTTGCCGCCCACTAAGTCGATCGAAGCGGCTCGTCGCCGATTGGATCGCTTGCCTTGCGGAGGCGGTTCACCCTTGGCGCATGGGCTGACTCAAGCCGTTCGGGTCGGTCTTAACGCAAAACAATCGGGTGATATTGGTCAAGTCGTGATTGTGGCGATCACGGATGGGCGCGGCAACGTGTCGTTAGCGCGATCGCTCGGAGACGTGCTTCCCGATGGCGAAAAACCAGATATCAAAGGTGAACTACTCGAAATTGCGGCAAAGATTCGGGCGTTGGGCATTCAGCTTTTGGTGATCGATACAGAAAATAAATTTGTCTCCACCGGATTTGCCAAAGAACTCGCCAAACAATCGGGTGGTAAATATTATCACTTGCCGAAAGCGACAGATCACGCGATCGCAGGAGTGACCCGCAACGCAATTAGCGATATGAAATCTCGCTGAATTCCAGCGTTGCTAACGACCCATTGTTAGCAATTTCAAACCTTCATAATCCTCCAAAAGCATCTCAATCACTTCACGTAAGTTCTCTTGTAACTCATCTAACGTTTCACCCTGAGAATGCGCTCCTGGAAATCCCGGAACGTAGCCAACGTAAAGCTTGGTATCGCAGTCCCGCTCAACGATCGCAGTAAAGGTTTTCATTGTGTTGTTGAATCACGCGGCAGTTCAAGTCTAACTTGAATAGCGATCGTGGGAAGTGCATTGCATTATCCATCCCGCAATAAGCGATCTTAGTCTGCATGTGTTCCTATCCAAAACCACGCGATATTGCACTCCTTAAAGAGATTCAACCCCGATTAATGCAACTTCAGAAGGATCGATGGCAAGATCGACGCGATCGCCATACTTTAACTCTTTAATCAACGGCGCAATTACTTCAATCAAAGAGTCATTCTGAAAATGTCCAATCTTGGTTTCTGGGTGAGGATAGTAGATGAGACTCTCATAAGTAGAGCCATGAAAGATCACGTGACAGGGCGAAAAGGAAAAATCTTCGGCGGGATATCCGTCAATCCAATGGACATTTCGGAAGGTGTAGCGCGGTGAGTGCAAGGCAAATCTTTGAGGAGCGATCGAAAGATTGAGCGTCCCTGGAAAAAACGGCGTCAGATCCAGCCCTAGAGCTTGGAAAGCAGGAGTTTGCATCTCGATCGTTCCCTTGGGATAAGGGCTGCGATTGGCTCTGCCAAGCTCCAAAGGATCGCTCGTCCCGGAAGCAACGCGGTATCCAGGAATAACGACACTCGTGATGACAACGCGATTCATTGCGCCCCTATCCAGCGACATTGCACCTTACATTTCACAAACTTGTACATTCGCAATGCGCGACTCGGCTAACTTATCCATCCAGCCTTCTAAATATTTGCGGTTGGCTTTTTGCTCTTGCGGATCTTCTGTATTGATCGGATGAGGCGCTAACCCTAAAATTGCGGCTGTCGTCACACAAAACATCGATTTCTGAAAACTCACGCAAATCATCACCCGCAAATCTTCCTCACCTCGCAACGAGCGGCGGTAGAACTGATGCAAATACTCCGGTACATTGTGGCGCAAATCTTGCATCAACAGCGTCGGCGGAATGCCAGCCCCACCAGTCGGCAACGGATCAGCATACAGCACTCCATAGGCAAAGCGTTCGGGTTCTGAGGGGATGGCTCTTGCCTGAGCGTTGTAGGAAACGGTTCCCATAAACGGAAAGGATTTGAAAAAGACGGCTTCCACATAGGGAACTGCCGTATCCATCAGAAACGTTAGCCCCGCTGATTTTGGCAGGATGTCATAGGTTTTACCGTCGATGGTTACAGCATAAGTAATGGGGAGGTTGGCATTCTTCACCAATCCCTCTTTCACCAGGGCAACGACCTCTGAAATTGATGAAATTTCTCCTGCATCATAGCGATCGCTAAGCTCCATAAACATATCGCTCATGACGCGCCAAAACTGACCTAGCCCACTGTAATACGCCAACAGCCGAACTTGCTCGATCAAAAACTCTGGAAACGCCCTAGACAGCCCTTGCATGAACAGATTCCCCTTCAGCTTTGCATTGATCGCTTTTTGTGCCAATGCAATAAATTCAGGGGTATCCAAGTAAGCGTCTAAACCACCGCCGCCGTGCCAAAACATCGCCTTCATGCAATATTCTGCAAACTCGTAGTTAAAGCGATCGTGCCACCAATGCTTCAACAATTTTTTTGCCGAAACATCTCCGTTAAAGTATTTGAAAAACGGAAACAACACTAAAAACTGATGTTCAGCAATGTAATTTAGATTGTTAGAGTAAGCATCTAAAACAATGGCATAACTCTTGAGAACGCCAACCACCTCAAGAACGTTTTCCTCTGAGTCGGGCAATAGCGCACCGCCCGATTCTAACGTCTCAATGATTTCAGCCAGTGGGTGCTGCGATCGCGCACGGGTGCTAACCATAGCTTTTCCTAAATAAACGGACAAATTAATTTAAGCGAACAGACAAAGGGGTTTCAGACACCGCCGGGGGCAGGTCGGCTGTTTTGGAGTTGGGGAGACGGGCAGCGATCGTGGTGAAATCGTTGACGGCGGCAGTCGTGGTCGTCTCTACCCAGCGCACCATCCAGTTAGGTTGCAGCCCTAAAACCACAATCATCACTGCCAAGGCAAACCCAGGCAGCCGCTCTGACCAAGTCACCCGTGGCAAATTGGCAAGCGCATCTGGCAATCGACCGAAAAACACTTTGTTGACTAGCAGTAGAAAATAAACGGCGGTCAGTCCTGTTCCAATCATCGAGAGCAATGTCTGCACAGGAAACACTTCAAAACTGCCTCGGAAGATGAGAAATTCTGAGATAAAGCCCATCATGCCAGGAATTCCGGCACTTGCCATCACCCCCATCACCATCAGGCTGCCAATGATGGGCAATCCTCGTTCTGGAGTCAGCAACCCCTGCAAAATATTGATATCGCGGGTTCCCGTCGTTTTATAGACAACGCCGACCAATACAAACAGCAAGCCCGAAATCAAAGCATGGCTAACCATCTGAAACACCGTTCCGAGCAAGCTGATCGGTGTCGCGGCGGCAACCGCCAACAAAATGAACCCCATGTGCGCGATCGAACTGTAAGCCACCATTTTCTTCATGTCTGTTTGCGCGATCGCGGTGAATGCCCCAAACAGCACGCTCACCACTGCCCAACCAGCTAGCCAGGGTGCTAACACTGACCACGCTTGGGGGAAAAGTTCCAATCCAAACCGAATCAGCCCATAGGTTCCTAGCTTGAGGAGAACACCCGCCAACAGAACCGAAATCGGCGTCGAGGCTTCGACGTGGGCATCGGGCAACCATGTGTGCAATGGAAATAGCGGAATCTTAATGCCAAAGCCAATCAAGATTCCTCCCAGCAAAATAATTTGAGCGGTCAGTGGCAATCCTTGAGATAGCAGCGGATTATATTCAAACGTATTCGATCCACTCAGCCAAATCAGCCCCAAGAAGGACATCAAAATCAGAATGCCAGAAATCGCCGTATAGATTAAAAATTTTGTGGCGGCATAGCCTCGTTTTGCGCCCCCCCAAATTCCAATCAACAAATATAGCGGAATGAGTTCTAATTCGTAAAACAAGAAAAACAGTAGCAAATTATGCGCTAGAAAGGCTCCTGCTACGGCTGAATTGATCACTAAAATTAGCAAATAATACAATCGAGGGCGTTGGATGGAAGCATCGCTACACCACAACGCCACAATTGTGAGCAAATTATTTAAAATCACTAGCGGCAACGATAATCCGTCGATGCCAAGTCGGTACGTCAATCCTAAAGAGTCCAGCCAAGGAATATCTTCTTGAAACTGAAGCCCAATATCAATGACATCAAATTGATTGGCAATATACAACGACCAAGCAAATGCAACACTAATTGAGGCAATTGCTAGCGATCGCAAGCGGCTCGATGATACCGAAGCAGGTAACAATCCGATCAACACCGCACCGAAGATCGGCATCCAAATCAGGGCACTGAGCATAAACAACCTAGAGTAAATAGAGAGTTGAATTAGGGATTACCAAAATGACCAGGTTAAAATCGCTCCCAATATGCTGATTCCAACCAAAATAGTCAGCATATAGGCTTGAGATTGACCAGAAACGCTATATTTCAAGCTTTCACCACTAAAGATCGACGCCAAGCCAACTAAATTGACAAATCCGTCAATCACATAGCGATCAAACCACGAACTAAAGCGAGAAATTGAACTCACAACTAGAACAACGCTGACCCGATACAACCGATCAATATAAAAGTCGTACGACAGCATATCTTGCAAGAATCTGAGCGGGGCTTGAATCGGGCGCGACCATGTGTGATTGAGGGTTAGAAGAGACCCGATCAAACAGCCTGCCAACCCAGAACTCACGAGCACGACCACTCCTGGCAAGTTGACTAAGCCAAACGCTGGCAGCAACGTTAATTGGTTTAAAATCGCTGGAATTAACAACGTTAAGATGATTAGCGTCACCATGGGTACTGCCATCGTCCACGGCACTTCTGGAGCACGCCGAGTTTTAGGCTGAGGTTCCCCTAAAAACACGAGTCGAAACACCCGTGTAAGGCTCAGTGCCGTTAATCCATTGACCAATAAAATAACAGTGACCAACCAAGGTGCAACCAGCCAAAAATCTTCAACGCCGCGCTGGAGCGCCCAAAAACCGCCCAACGGGAACAAGCCAATTAGCCCAGCCGATCCTACGACAAAAGCCCCGGTCGTAGCAGGCATCTTCTGCCACAACCCGCCCATTTCGGTTAAGTCTTGGCAGGTTGTTGTGGAGATGATTGAACCGATGCTCATAAACAAGAGGGCTTTCGCGATCGCGTGTGCAAACAGCAAAATAAACGCAAAATCAGTCCAGCCAACGCCAACTGCAATAAACACCAATCCGAGATAAGCACTGGTGGAATGAGACAATGCCCGCTTAATGTCAATTTGCGCCAGCGAAACAAGGGACGCCCCGATCGCCGTCATCGTGCCGAGCGCAATCAGCGTCGCTGAGGCAACGGGTGACAACACAATAATTGGTTGAAGCTTGATCAGCACAAAAGCACCGCATCCAACCACTACCGAGTTTCGCAAAATTGAAGCAGGATTAGGTCCCTCCATCGCTTCATCAAGCCACAGATGCAGCGGAAACTGAGCGCACTTTCCGATTGGTCCGGCAATCAGCGATAACCCGATCAACGCAGCCACAAGCGGGGTAGGATGAGCTTTTTCTGCCCACTCATATAAATCAGAGAAATTGAGGCTGCCAGAATACGTAGCCAAGGCAACAACGCCCATGAGCAGCAAAATATCGCCTACGCGCTTTGTTAAAAATGCGTCTCGCGCCGCCGTTACAACGAGGGGCTGTGCGTACCAAAAGCCAACGAGCAAGTAAGTGGAAAGGGTCAATAGCTCTAGTAGACAATAGGTGAGCAGCAGCGAGTCGCTTAACGCAATTCCGCTCATTGCCGCTTCAAAAAACCCCATCAGCGCAAAAAACCGAGCCAGCGCCCAGTCTTTATCCAGGTATCCTAAGGCATAGATCTGGGCAAGGGCACTCAAGCCCGTGATCACTTCCATCGCGCCGACGCTGATTGCCGAAAGCTCCAGCGCAAAAGATAAATCTAACCCAGATGCCTGCAACCAATGAATGTGAAGGTACTGCGGTGGCTGTCCCCAAACCGCGTTGAAAAGCAGCAATCCGTGAACTAATGCGATCGCCGTAGTCAAAAAATTTAAATAAGCTGCCGGTCGAGGTCCTGTTGTGCGAATTAGCCCAACTGCCCAGGGCAGCGTCAAAATCGCGCCTAGAAGCCCATAACAGGGAACCCACCAACTCGTATCAATGAGGAACTGATGCAATGAAGCCTCCCCTTGCCTTAAAAATATTGCTAAAAACACCCCCCAAGTCCAGATGAGAAGACTTCAGGGAGGTTGCTTAACGGTGCTGTGCCTATCGAGAAGTGATCAACAAATCTTGTTTGAATTTCTTAAGATTTAGCTTACCGCCTAACTTGGGCAAATGTAAAATCTAGGGATAGATAGCTTCTATGGTTACGGTAGCGAGAAGTAAATGCTTATATATAAATGTAACTTATGATTAAGAAAAGTGTTTATTTTTAGGATAAAAAATCGGGCGTGGATCAATCAGCTTAGAGCGCTATGCTACCTGAGGCTATTCTAGGATTTCATCCAATTTAAGGGCGGTTGAACGGCACGCAAGCGTCAAAAATGCCGCGATCGCGCTTTTATTAGCCCTCCTTATAAATAGGATTTATAAACATCATTGAACTTTATATTGTCAAGTGTGAACGTCGGTCTTATTCTTAATAGAGAAGGTAGGAATAGATTAACGAACCTTTACATCATGGGCGATCCCGTCAAAATCAAAACGTGGATTGGTATGATTAGTTTCACTTATCAGGAGATTGTCGATGCCCATTGCTGTGGGAATGGTTGAGACGCGGGGTTTCCCGTGTGTCGTAGAAGCCGCAGACGCGATGGTGAAAGCCGCTCGCGTCACGCTGGTCGGGTACGAGAAGATTGGGAGCGGTCGCGTGACGGTGATCATCCGGGGTGACGTGTCTGAAGTGCAGGCATCTTTGTCGGCTGCTATGGAAGCTGTAAAGCGAGTCAATGGCGGCGAAACAGTGTCAACTCACATCATCGCGCGCCCCCACGAAAACCTAGAATACGTATTGCCGATCCGTTATACCGAAGCGGTCGAGCAATTCCGTAGTTAACATGCCCGTCGCAGTGAGCGACAGCAGTTCGTTTCATTTCAAGATCATTTTTGTATAGATTGGAAGGGAGAATTTCACAATGGCAATTGCAGTTGGCATGATTGAGACGCTAGGATTTCCCGCCGTGGTAGAAGCCGCGGATGCGATGGTGAAAGCCGCTCGCGTTACCCTAGTCGGATATGAGAAAATTGGAAGCGGTCGCGTGACGGTAATCGTTCGCGGTGACGTGTCTGAAGTGCAGGCATCGGTTGCGGCTGGCATTGAAAACGTGAAGCGTGTCAACGGTGGGCAAGTTTTGTCTACCCATATCATTGCTCGCCCTCACGAGAACCTAGAGTACGTTCTGCCGATCCGCTATACCGAAGCAGTCGAGCCATTCCGCGAGAGCGTCAGCGGAATTCGTCCGCTCAACCGCCCATAACATCTGATGCAAATTGCGAAAGTTCGCGGAACTGTTGTAAGTACGCAGAAAGAGCCGAGTTTAAGAGGGGTCAAGTTTTTGCTGGTGCAACTCTTAGACGATGCGGGAGAGCCGCTTCCGGTTTACGAAGTAGCGGCTGACAACGTTGGCGCAGGCATTGATGAATGGGTTCTAGTCAGCCGGGGCAGTGCTGCCCGTCGGGTTCCTGGGAGTGAAAGTCGCCCTGTGGATGCAGCGGTGATTGGCATCATCGATACAGTGAGCGTAGATAATCGCTCGCTGTATAACAAAGGCACACAGTACTAGAGATCGTTTGTCAGTGAGAGCGATTTGGAGAGGCGCATGGTCATGCAACCGGAATAAGAGGTTGTGCGGATGTCTTGATTGGCTTTAGCCATAGGTAAGATGTTCGCACCGCCAGCTTTTCTAAAAGGGGCTGCCTTTACGGTTTCGCCCTGCGCTAATTGTTTTGGTCGAGAGGTCTTCTTCGCGGGAGATTCGGTGCATTAGACTTCAATTAGGAGACTTGTTATGGTAGTCCGGAATGCGGCTCCGCCTACGCCTTGGTCGCGCAGCTTAGCCGAGCCGAAAATCGATGCAACAGCTTACGTTCATTCGTTCTCTAACATTATTGGCGATGTGCGGATCGGGGCAAATGTGTTGATCGCGCCAGGCACCTCAATCCGAGCGGATGAAGGTCATCCGTTCCACATTGGTCAAAATACCAATGTGCAAGACGGTGTGGTGATTCATGGCTTAGAGCAGGGCAGGGTGATTGGAGATGACGCCCATTCCTATTCGGTTTGGGTTGGTAGGGATACGTCGATCGCTCACATGGCATTGATTCATGGACCTGCCTATGTGGGCAACCAGTGTTTTATCGGGTTCCGTTCAACCATCTTTAATGCACGGGTGGGCGACGGGTGCGTGGTCATGATGCACGTCCTGATTCAGAATGTGAATGTGCCAGCTGGAAAGCTGGTGCCCTCGGGGGCGATTATCACTACTCAAGAGCAAGCCGATCGATTGCCAAGCGTAGCTGCTCTCGATCTTGAGTTTGCTACCCATGTGATCGGCATCAATCAAGCGCTGCGAGCGGGCTATCACTGTGCTGATGATATCAGTTGCATTAACCCGATCAAAGAGATGAATTTAACTCATACACAGCAACCCACTGCTCACAGTGGAGCTACCAATGGATCAACTATGAATGGCGAAATTATCAACCACGTTCGGCAACTGCTAGCGCAGGGTTATCGGATCGGGACAGAACATGCAGATCAGCGACAGTTTCGGACTAGTTCTTGGAAAAGTTGCGCTCCGATTCAGACGAGTCAAGAGTCAGCCGTTTTGGCAGAACTGCAATCGTGTCTGGCAGAACACCAGAGCGAGTACGTCCGTTTGATTGGCATTGATCCAAAGGCAAAGCGTCGGGTGCTTGAAGCGATTATTCACCGCCCAGGACAAGCCCCTACCCCAATGTCATCTAACGGCGGGTCGTCTGGTTCCCGCTCTTATAACCCGGCGGTCAATCAACCTCCGGTGTATACCCCCGATCGCAGCCAGAGTGGCGTTGGGCTTGCTCCTGCGATCGCGGCTCAAGTGCGGCAAGTGTTATCCAAGGGTGGGCGCATTGGCATGGAACATGCGGATGAGCGACGGTTCCAAACCTCTTCCTGGAAAAGCTGCACCCCGATTAGCGCCACAAACGAATCGGCAGTGATGGCTGGGCTGCAAGCCTGCATGGCAGAGCATCAGGGCGAATATGTTCGTCTAATTGGGATTGATCCCAAAGCAAAGCGCCGGATTCTCGAAGCCATTATTCAGCGTCCGGGCAATAAGCAAGTTATTCAGCACACGAAAGAAATTGCAAGGAGCCTTCAGGATCAGGGGGCTTATGGTAGCGCGGCTCAGGGCAGAGGTGCGATCGGCGGCGGCATTGCTGAGCAGATCAACCACCTGGTGGCTCAAGGGGCAACGATCGGCGTGGAATATGCGGATGAGCGGCACTTTAGAGCCAGTTCTTGGCAGACGGCTCCGGTGATTCAGGCGGGTTCTGCTTCGCAGGTGGTGCAGGCACTCAATTCGTTCCTCGCTCAACACCAGAAGGATTATGTTCGGCTAGTGGGGATTGATCCAAAGGCGAAAAAGCGGGTGGCTGAAACCATTATTCAGCGACCCGGCAAGCCTGCTGCTGTGGCGGCAAATGGGGCATCCTCGCCCTATGGTGCGCCCGGTTACAGCGCACCTTCCCATCAAAATGGCTCCTCAAATGGCAGCGGTCGCCTGAATGCAGAGGTGGTCAATCAAATCCGCCAGTTTATCAATCAGGGCTACGCAATTGGCTTAGAGTATGCCGATCAGCGTCGCTACCGAACGAGTTCTTGGCAAACTGCCGCTAGCGTACAGGGAAAGCGAGATTCAGACGCGATCGCGCTGATCGAGTCTGCTTTGGCGCAGCATCCCAAAGAATACGTCCGCATTATTGGGATTGACCCCAACGCCAAACGGCGGGTTGCAGAAGTGCTGATTCAGCACCCCAAAAAGTGATTGCTAGGGTTTGGCTCTTGAACCAACGTTAAGAACCAAGCTCTACGATCTAACGTTTAAAGTCGTGGAATTCATGATGCACTCTCCGCCTCTACAACTGCTTCCGGTGAGTACGGATCACTACTGGGTGAGCGGTGATGTGGCGATCGCGCCAGGGGCCGCGATCGCACCGGGTGTTTTGCTGCAAGCCGATCCCGACAGCCAGATTGTGATTGGCGTTGGGGTGTGCATTGGCATGGGGTCAATTCTGCATGCCAGTGGTGGAAGGTTGACCATTGGCGATGGTGCCATGATTGGGGCAGGAGTTTTAATTGTGGGAGCAATCGGCATTGGCGATCGCGTTTGCATTGGGTCTGCCACCACCATTTCCAATCGCTCAGTTGGCTCAGGCACCCTCATTCCTCCGGGTTCGTTGCTATGCGCCGAGTCTGCCCCTTCACCCCAGCCAGAGTCTGCTGCCGACCCTTGGGAAGAGCAGGCTTCTGAGCCATCGTTGGCTCATAACGGGCAGCCGTCCGACATGTTTTCCCAAAATGGGACGCCGCCGCCTACTTCAGACCTTAGTTCTCCAGAACCCGTCCTAAAAGAGCCACCTCAGGCGGACGCATCTGAACTGCCCGACAACCATAATTTGGGAAATAGGGATGCTGCGATCGTGCAAAAATCTAACTTGCAGCCCGGCGTATATGGTCAAGTTTACGTCAATCAACTGCTTGGCAAGCTGATCCCCAATCGCAATTCCAATCCGTAGGGTTGAAGGTTGGCTTACCGTCTTTGAGGTCAGGTCATTGAATCTGTAGTCAGAATTAGACTCGAAAGCCAGCGTCCTAAGCTCTAAAAAACCTGAGTCACGCTTTCGCGAAGATCCAACGTTAAGATGAAGTAACCCTCAATTTCCTCGCTGATGAACCGCTCAGACCGCTTTAACGATACTGCTCTCGGTCTCATCTCCACCCAGAGTTTCCCTGCGATCGTCGGGACGGCTGACATGATGCTAAAGTCGGCTGGGGTGACGCTCGTGGGCTACGAAATGATTGGCGGCGGCTTTTGTACGGCGGTTGTCCGGGGCGGCATTTCAGATGTGCGGTTGGCGATCGACGTGGGCAAAGACACCGCCGAACAATTTGGGCAAGACGTGTCAACGATCGTGATTGCTCGCCCCATGGCAAATTTAGAAGCCGTATTACCCATTGGCAGCAAGCTCGCGCAACTCGCCCTGGGGCAAGAAGGCAATCGGTTCCGAAATCTAGCGGTCGGCTTGCTAGAAACACGAGGATTTCCGGCGATGGTCGGCGCGGCAGATGCCATGCTCAAGTCTGCTGATGTGACGTTCACGGCCTATCACTCCATTGGGGCAGGGCTGTGTACCGCCATTATTCGAGGGACGGTTGCCAACGTGGCGATGGCAGTCGATGCTGGCATGCAAGAAGCCGATCGCATCGGCGAGCTACATTCTGTGATGGTGATTCCACGGGCCTTAGAAGACTTAGACCAAACCCTGCCGCTTGCCAAATGCTGGCTCGAAGAACTCCAACCGCTCCAGATCCCGATCGAAATTCGCCAAGTCGAGCGAGAATTGGTTGCCCTGCCCGAACTCCAAAAAGAGCCGCTGCCCTTAGCGGCTCCGATGTCTCAGCCCAAGTCTCTCTCCGAAGCGCGATCGCTCGAATTTGTAGAACCTGTAGAGGCGGTTGAGCCAGTCGCAGAACCAATTCCTGTTGAGGCTGACTCCGCAGAACGCGCTGAATCGGTCTCTGACCTAACCCTCGACGCGCAACCCCTTCCCGACTCTGACGAGTAGCCTAATTTTTCCCGTGAGAATTTCCTTCTAAACGGGCACTCTACGCCTGTAGTTTCCGTGTCGCTAGATGTCGGATGCATCTGCCCTGATCGCTGATCGCCTCGAACGCGATACCCACGTTGTTCGGATCAAAAAATTAATGCTCTACGCCTGTAACGATGGGTGGGAGAGCGATTCTGCGCGCTTAAGTGCCGCTGACTTAACCGAATTGATAGACGAACTGCATCAGCGCTATCCAACGGTAGAGCACCTGCGATCGCGCCTCAATCACCTCGTCGGCACGCTCAACAAGTCAATTGAGTATCAGAGTGTTGCCCACCTGATCACGGTTGCCCTCTCGGCGCTCTATAGTGCGGGTATTTCCAACCCAGAATCGACTCAAATTCGGTCGCTGCCCCAACTGCGCCCCACAACCCCCCAGGCAAACGTTGCTGAGATTCTAGAACAAGATGCAAATCTGAGTCGCATCAAGAAGCTTCTCATTTGTGTTTGTCGAAAATATTGGGAAGCAAATCCCTATGTCATTGAGCAAACGCCCTTAGCCGACTTGCTGCATGAATTAACCAAACGCTACTCAAAGCTTGGCTCGCTGCGAGATGGACTCGCTGCCGCCGTTAAAACCCTCAATAAGCCGATTGAGTATGCGCTAGTTGCAGAAGCCATTTTGCAGGTGATCGAGCCACTTTATGAAACTGAGGCGGCGTCAGGGCAGCAAGCCCAATCCACCGTGATGGATGGATTCCTTCAAACTACCGCTCAAGCGCCTACTCCCTTCAAGCCCATGCCGGTGAATTTATTCGATGTCAGGTTAGAGATTTTCAAACATACCAACCCGCTCCGCGCCAAAATTCTGCTATTTTCGCTAGCGTATTACCCCTTTGAGTTTCGATCGCATGATTGGGCAAACCTCAAGCTCTATAGCCTAGAAGGGCTGTTGCGGACTGTGCTCAGCCAAGCGATCGCAACCGGGTACCCCTCCCCCGCAATGGCTCTAGAAGAACTTCGGCACAAGCTTCAGACCATGGCTCAGCAGTTTAGTGACCCTGCCGAGCTTGGCGGCATCGATCGCAACGACTACCTCACCGTCGGGCAGGCGCTCATGAAAGCCTTAACGCCGAACTACGCTGCACTCCAGCACCAGATTCAGCAAGCGTCGCAGTCGGGAAGTGCGGCTGACATCACCTGTGCAAGCTCAACCGAGATGGTGATCAAGCCGCCCCTCGTTTCTTCAGAACTACTTCAAAGCAGCGATCGCCAGGACATTTCCGGGAAAGCAGCCGTATGAATGCGACAGAACTGCTACACCGCTACGAAACTGGAGAAACCGATTTCTCTGGGCAAAACTTTAGCCACGCCAACCTTATGGGGGCAGATCTGATTGGCGCAAACTTCAGCCATGCTGATTTACACGACGCCACGTTAGTTTTGGCGTACCTCAACCGAGCTAACCTGATCGGCGCAAATTTGCTGGGCACAAAATTGTGTGGGGCAAATTTTAGCCAAGCCGACTTGCTAAACGCCAATTTGCGAGATGCCGATCTCCAAGGAGCCATTCTCTACAAAGCCGATTTGCGCGGGGCAGATTTGGGTCTGGCGATATTGCTGGATGCAAACCTGATGGAAGCAGACCTGCGGAACGTCAATCTGAGCGGAGCCGATTTGCGCGGCGCGTGTCTCAAAGGGGCAAACTTCCGGGAAGAAAAGCGCTGCTACGATGGCTCAAACTTGCGGGGAACCGACTTACGCGGGGCAGACTTGCGCGGGGCAAACTTAGCCGGGGCAGATTTAAGCCGCGCGAATCTAGCAGGGGCAAATCTGAGTGAGGCAAACCTACGAGAGGTCGATCTGAGCCAAGCTAATCTGAGCGAAGCCCTGCTAAACGGTACCTTTTTAACCGATGCTAACCTGAGCGGGGCAAATTTGAGCCACGCCAGTTTACGCGACGGAAAACTCAATCGATCGCGGCTAAACGAAGCCAATTTTAATGCTGCCGATTTGACAGAGGCAACGCTAAACCACGCCAATCTGCACAAAACGAGTTTGCAAAATGCCAACCTCTACCGAGCCAAACTCAATCAGGCAGACCTCAGCCGTGCGAATTTAAGAAACGCCACCCTAGTCGAAGCGCTCTTGGTTGAAGCGTACTTGGGTCGGGCTGACCTCCAACGTGCAGACCTAACCAACGCAAATCTCGCCAAAGCAGAACTGAGTAGCGCTTTATTGACCGGGGCTATTTTAAGGGGGGCAACGTTGCCCGATGGAACTGTGGAGCCATAATGTTTTGAGGCTGTTCATTCAAAGGGCGAAGGTCTCGGCACCGACAGAGCAAACGATTTGAGCATACACAGTGGCTCCTGTTTTCTTGGGGGTAACGACAGAGCAAACGATTTGAGCATACACAGTGGTTCCTGTTTTCCTGGGGGTGAGGGGCAACGGCTGGCGCTGCCGAATGGACGTTAATATACCAGCCGAAATGTCAGGAAATAGTAGGATTTGCCCATCGAGAATGGCAGGTTTCCCGGTTGCGATCGCACATTTTCCGCGTTTTGTGCGGCTTACGGTTGACAATTTTTTAACCCAGAAATTCGCGGGTGTGGTAACTATATATAGGCTTCTCTTGTGTCTTCGTATAGATGACTCCATCGCCCCAACCCGACCATCGCCCTCAATCGTCTTCTAACAAACGCCTGTGGCTAATGTTACTGGGTCGCCTTGGCGTTCCGCTGATCGTTGGGTTGCTTGCGATCGCAGGGAGTGCCCTTTTTTATGGTTGGCACTTTGTTCGTGAAAAGCTTGCGCCCTTGGTGGAAGTGAGCCTCAGCAAGTCGCTGGATCGCCCGGTGCATTTAGGCAAGGTGGAGGCAGTGTCACTCGAACGTTTGCGGTTTGGTAAGAGTGAGGTTCCTGCCACTGAGAGGGATCGCGATCGCGCGACGATCGAATCGGTAACCGTCGGATTTAACCTGTGGCAAGTGTTGCTCACTCGCAAATTAGATCTAGATGTCACCTTGAGCAACCCCCATCTTTATCTCGATCAAGACCAGGATGGGGCGTGGATTAAAACCCAGATCTCAGCCCAAGAAGAAACCGGAACCGTCACCACAGAACTCAAAACCATCCGGTTTGAAAATGCCCAGCTTGAGCTAGATCCGTTCCCAAAATCGGGAGCCAAAAGAGCGTCCGTTTCTTTCAATACTGTTAACGGTGAGGCGAAGATTTTCGATCGCAGCCGCCGCGTTGCTTACGATTTAGACGGAGCCTTCGCGACAGGCGGCAAGTTTGCTCTCGAAGGCGAGATGCTCAACGACAATGGCTTAAACTTTAATTTCAACGCTAGAGGACAAAACCTTTTAGTCTCAGACATTGATCGATTAATCAAACTGCCGATCGCGCTCACTCAAGGAAGAGCAAGCGGAAACGTCAACGTTATTTTACGCCCAAATTTACGCCCTGTTGCTAAAGGAACGGCTGAGTTTAAAGACGCAACGGTACAGGTTCCTCAATTACCACAAACGTTAACTAAAACAACGGGAAAGCTGCAAATTAATGACACTTTAATCACGCTAGAAAGAACAGCCGGTGTATTGGGAAAGATGCCATTCATAGCAACCGGTAAAATAGATACTGAAAAAGGATTTGATCTAGCGGCGACTGCCAGAACCTTAGCGATCGCTGACGTTCTAGAAACCTTCAACGTTGAGCTTCCGGTTGTCGCATCGGGTGCTGTCAACGCTGAAGTCAAGCTGACCGGAGCGCTAGAACAGCCTATCGTTTCAGGAAACGTCCGCAGTGCAACCCCGATTACGGTCGATCGCGTTGCGTTCAATCAAGCGATCGCAGACTTTCGCCTCGACACCAAAACTCTCAACCTGGCAATCTCCAATCTTCGGGCAACCCCCACCATCGGCGGACAGGTTACCGCAGACGGCAACCTAAACCTCAGCCTGCCCCGCGCGATCGCGCTCACGGTGCGGGGTGAAAACTTGCCCGGAGATGCGATCGCGCGGCTTTACGACGTGGCTCCTTCGATGCGGGTGGGTCGCGTCAACACGCAAGCCCAACTTGGCGGCACAGTGGATAATCTGCAAACGATCGCCCAGTGGCAAGCCCCCGAAGCCACCTACCCTGGCACCGGAGAAATTATGCTTGCCAACGGCAACGCAACCCTGCGAAACACGGTTCTGCAAGTGGCAGGGGGAACTGTGACCGCCAGTGGGCAAACGTTTGGGCAGCGCTGGGAGGCAACCGCCCAGGCAGTGAACCTGCGGGCGAATCAATTTGCTCCGGCGGTGGCAGGGCGGGTGAGCGGAGACTTCAAACTGGCGGGTGAGTTGAGTTCGTTTGATTTAGCTGATATTCAGGCAACCGGGCAAGCTAGACTCACCGAAGGCATTGGCGGCATCAACGCAACCATCACTGCCAATCAAGGACGGTGGCAAGCAGATACGCAACTCGCAGGCATGGGGCTGAGTCAATTTTCTCCAGACTTGCGCGGGCAGCTAAGCGGCACCTTAACCCTGACCGGCAGCGTGAATTCTTTTAGCCCTGCGGATGTCCGAGCAGATGGGCGGGTGCGCTTGTCGGAAGGCATTTCGTTGATTACTGACCCGATCGCGGCTCAAATTGCGTGGGATGGGCGTAAGGTCAACGTTTTGCAAGCTACCGCCCCCGGATTTAGCGCCAACGGCACGATCGCCACTCGCCCCGATCGCAGCTTTGCCATCACCGCCCTCGATCTCAACCTCCAAACCACAGGCTACGCTTTAACCAATCTCCCCATTCCTCGCCCGCCCGTCACCCAACTTGCCGGGCAGGTCGATCTGACGGGACGCCTCACCGGAACGCCTGCCGCCCCCACCGTGGTTGGAGCCACCACCGTGCGGGGGCTTTCGCTCAACGGAATTGCTTTTGATCCGGTGCTACGCGGCAACTTGCGCCTCAATCCGCAAGGGTTCAACGTCCAAGTCGCTGGAACCCAAGACCGGATTGCGTTGGCATTAGATCCAGCCTATCAACCGATTTCCCTCGACGTGCAGCGCGGAACTGCCACGATCGCAGGTAGAACCCTGACGCAACCTGCTGCTGGCGGCGCGAACCGGTTATTTGCGGTCAATATTCAACAGCTTGACCTAGCAGGCTTCACTATTCCAGGCGTCGAAGCGCCAACGCCGGGCGGTTTTGGAGGGCAACTTTCGGGCAACATCACCATTGACCTCAATCGATTGAGCGTGATTGATGGACAGCTAGCGGTTAACAATCCCCGCATTGGTGCATTTTGGGGAGAACGCTTTACTACTCAGTTTGTCAATCGCAATAACGTGTTTCAATTTGATGAAACGATAGTTAGAAAAGGCAACAGTCAGTATGCCATTATCGGCAACCTGGATCTCCGCTCCTTCGGAACGTCGCAGGACGAACCGCCACCCCAATTTGAAGGACAAGTGACGATTGCTCAAGGCAGGCTCGAAGATGTACTTCAGACGCTGCAAATCTTTCAAATCAGCGATCTTTCGCGGGGGCTGCAATCTCCCACATACGGGAGCGCTGCCCTCTTAGACACTGCCGCCGTTGGCGCGCCCAATCGCCCACTTGCCGATCAGATTAAGCGATTTGCAGAAATTAATGCCCTGCTGAGCCAACGGGCAACGCAGCGACGCGACCAGACGCTGCCTGAATTAACCGATATTCGCGGAGAATTTAACGGTGTGATTGATTTTTCTGCCTCGCTGAGGGGCATTAAAGCAGAATTTGATCTGACGGGTCAGCAGGTGGCGTGGCGTCCGTATCCCTCGTTTACCGAAGTGGTGAATGGGCAAGTGCAGCGCAACCCAAACCGCGTTTTAACCGCAGAACAAGCGATCGCAAAAGGCACCCTGGAAAATGGCATGATCACGCTCTCACCGTTGCACCTTCAATCTGGCGAAGCGGCGATCACCCTGCGGGGGCAGTTTGGCGGGGAGCAGCAGTCTGGGCAACTTGCGATCGCAAATCTGCCGATTGACGAGATCGACCAGTTTTATCCCCTCCCTGTGAACATTAGCGGCAAACTCAATGCTTCTGCATTTATCCAGGGGCGGCAAGACAACCCCTTTGCGCTAGGGGAAATCAACCTTACCGATGGCTTCATCAATGGAACTCAGGTGCAATCTGCGACGGGCAATTTCAACTACACCAATGCCCGGTTAAGCCTAAGTAGCACGATCGCCATTTCAGAAGCAGAACCCATCGGCATCGAAGGGAGCATTCCCTATCGGCTCCCCTTTGCCACCAGGTTTCCTGATAGCGATCAAATTGATCTCAAACTCGATGTCAAAAACGAAGGATTGGCGTTTCTTAATCTACTCACGCCACAAGTTGCATGGCAAGGCGGACAGGGCGACGTTCAGTTGCAAGTCACCGGCAGAGTGTTTCAACCCATTGCCACCGGAACCGCTACCTTTAGCAACGCCACCATTGGCGCTCAAGCCTTGCCCGACCCCCTCACCAATGTGACTGGCTCGATCAAATTTGAGCGCGATCGCATTCAGATCGACACCTTCACAGGGCAGTACAGCCAGGGGCAGGTCTCGGCTCAAGGTGTGCTTCCCATCTTTGGAACGCTCGATCCGGCTGATCCAGATGCTGCCAATCTGCTCAGGGTATCGCTCGATCGCTTGGCAATCAATCTTAAAGGACTCTACCGAGGCGCAGTCAATGGCAATGTTGCCGTTGAGGGAACTGCCTTCGCGCCGCAACTTGGGGGCGAAGTTCGCTTAACGGATGGGCAAGTGCTGATTCCAGACACAACCGTTGCGCCTACTGCCAGCGCGCCCACCCCCACGAGCACTGCGTCGTTGCAGCAGCCGTTAGAATTTAATAACCTAACGCTGGTGTTGAGCGATCGCGTCCGCGTGACCAGTGCCCCCGTCATCAACTTTTTGGCGCGGGGAGAGTTGCGGGTTAACGGCACGCTCAGCCAGCCTGAACCTGAAGGAACCATTCGATTGGGAGCCGGGCAAGTCAACTTATTTACCACCCAATTTGTTTCGGCACGGGGCTATCCGCAAACTGCGACGTTCACGCGATCGCGGGGGCTAGATCCGCTCTTAGATCTCCGTCTGATTGCCTCTGTCCCCGAAGTTACGCGAAACCGCGCCCCAACGGCAAGCAACCCTGCCGAAACCAGGGATGATTCGCTCTTAGCCACCAGTTTAGGCTCATTGCAGACCATCCGAATTCAGGCCAAAGCCAGCGGATCTGCCAGCCAACTGTTTGAGAACTTAGAACTGACCAGCAGCCCCAGCCGCAGCCAAAACGAGATCATTGCCTTGGTGGGGGGTGGGTTCGTCAACACGTTGGGGCGCGGCGATAGTACGCTGGGCATCGCAAATCTGGCTGGCTCAGCGCTACTGACGAATATTCAGGGCTTTATTGGCAACGCGATCGGGCTGAGCGAATTCCGGTTATTTCCGACACTTCAGAGCAGCGATCGCCGCCGTGAATCGACCCTCGGATTAGCCGCAGAAGTGGGGATCGATCTGACAGGCAATCTGTCTGCGTCGGCGCTTCGCATTCTCACCTCAGATCAACCCACTCAATTTGGGGTGCGCTATCGGATCAACGAGGGGTTGTTATTCCGTGGCTCAACCGATTTTTCTGGCGATAATCGCGCCATTTTCGAGTACGAAACTCGGTTTTAGCGAGGTGCAATTTGCAGTTTCAATCAACGCTCGATGGTGACGCCAATCGTACCCCGATCACGCCAAAATCAATCTTACATTTCTTACATCAAAGATTGGATTCGCTCTACCAGTTGTTGCGGTCGAATCACGCCTTCGATCCGATGAGCAGGCTGCCCCTGTTTGAACAGCACCAGCGTAGGCAAGGCAAAAACTTGATATTGAGACGCCAACTCAGGATAGTTATCAACGTTGATCTTCACGACCTTAATTTGGTCTTTCAACTGCTCATTGGCTTGATCTAAAAAGCCTGCCATCATCTGGCATGGCCCACACCACGGCGCATAAAAGTCTACCAAAATCGGCAAATCTGAGCTAGCGATCAGTTCTTGGAAGCTATTAAACTGCTGCTTTGTTGCCATCTGTCCGACCCTTCAATGACGTGTTCTTTAACACTAGCGCGTGGGTTGCAATTCGTCATAGTTGAAAAGATGGAGATTTGTTGCTGCGATCGTCAAAAAAATTATCCTGCGATCGCACCTGATTCTCAAAACTCGAACGTTGTAAGCCCGTTGAAGCTTTCGCATTGCAAGACATTTAATGCAGCACTGCCGTTTGGTTCAAGTCAGCGGTGGCATTATCCCTGCCTTTATCGGCATTAGTAACCCATCTTCCATTTTTTCATCGTCATCTTGTGAGCCAGATCCTTAAGCTTTCTTCAGGGTTGCGAAAGGCACTTTCTGCGTAACTTCTAGCGTTGCTCCTTGTATATTTTTTTGAATAAACAAGTAGTCTTTATTTTGCCAAAGTGGAATAAAGGGGACATCTTGCCGCAAGATAGTTTGCAGTTCGGCAAAGATCTGATTGCGAACGGCTGGGTTTTGCACCTGACGGCTTTGGTCAATCAACGTATTAACCCGATCGCTGTAGTAATATGACCCCTGAGAAACGCTTGCCCCTTCTTCACAGCCTGTCTGTGATCCTTTTGTGCATTCCATAAACGGCTGAATGTAGTTGTCAGAATCGAGAAAGTCGGGTGTCCAATCTAGGAGAAATATAGGGTAAGCGCCTTTATCGAGATTTCTGTAAGCCGTGGTCGATTCGACGCTTTTCAGGTCAAGCTGCATGAGCTTACCGAGTTGCTTCCGCACGATCGCAGTTAAGGTCAACGCGACTAGTTGATCGTTCACTACATTCGAGCGATACCAAAACTCTACGTTCAACGGGTTTGTTTCTGAATACCCAACTTTTGCGAGTAGCGCCTTGGCAACCTCTGCGTTGGGGTCTCCGTTCCGCTGAAACACAGGTTTTTGCTCTTCGAGGGTGGCTGGAATTAAGCTGTAGAGAGGCTCGACCTGTCCTTGAAACACGCGATTTTGCAAAATCGAGCGGTCTATCACTGCTGCGATCGCTTGCCTCACTTCTACTTTATCCAACGGTTGAGATTTGAGATTTAGAGTGAGGTAATTAATCCCACTGCCCGATCGCTCGACAATTTTCCAACCGGCGATCGCGGCTTTTTCTTGCAAACTCTCAATTTGGGAAAGCGCCATCCCCTGATAGGCGACGTCAATCGCCCCCGTCCGAAACGCATTAAACAGATTGGCAGCGCTAGAGAAAAACTGCACATCCACTCCCCGGTTGGCGGGTTTCTGTCCCCAATACTGGTCAAAGGCATCTAGCTTCAGCGAATCGGTGCCATACTTCACCAGTTTGTAAGCTCCCGTCCCCACGAAGGTAGCGGGCTTAAAGGCTCCTTCCTTGATCTCGTAAGCTGTGGGCGAAACGGCGCAGGCTCCTGAAAAGGCGAGGAGGGAGGGAAACGCTGCAAACGGTTTTTTTAATTTAATCGTGAGTTGATCGGGCGCAGTTGCTGCGATCGTATCTACCGCATCTGACAGCAAAAAGGCAGGCGAGCCTCCGTTTTGAATAAATCGCTGCAACGAAAACTCCATCGCTTTGGCATCAAACCGAGTGCCATCATGAAACACAACGCCTTTTCGCAAGGGAATGGTGTACGTCAACCCGTCCGAACTCACGGTAGGCAACGCAGTAGCAAGCTGAGGCTCTAATTCACTCGTGCCAACCTTGTAACCATAGAGGCGATCGCCCAGGTTATAGAGCAAGTTGCCTGCAAAAATGCTGTAAGCATCTGCCGGATCAATGGTGCTAATGGTTGCGGTTGTGCCTACTGTAATGCGTCCTGTTGTGTTGAGTGCCCCATTAGGCGTTGAGCGGGCGCAACTTAGAGCCACAAAGCAACATAGGCAAAACAATGAAACAACCTTCAACAGCGATTTCCAAGCCTTCATAGGAATTTAAGCAGCACGGTACAGATAGTCTATCCTAGCGATGCGTTCATCGTGATAAATCGTGACAACTTAATCGCTCTTAGTACCCAACCACAGATAGCTTAAAGGCGACTGACCCAAGCCAGGGCGATCGACTACGCCTGAAACTGGATCAAAATAAACGATCCTTGCACCCATCCCGTTGCACCCGACGTTGGAAATTTTACTCGATACCAGGAGGTGTTGTTTGCCCCGGTGCGACGATCAAGTAATATAACGCGATCGCCTGCGTATCCAATGTGGCGTACGGTTGCAGTTATGCTGGCTTGATCTCGGATATCGATCGGAAGGCTGTAGTCTTGGGTGGTTGTCAGGGTGCCTTCCCGACTCACAAACGGTTGGCTATTGGGTTGGCTATTGGGTAAAGAGAACTGCCGTACCGAGTTTGCCAATGCCACCACATCCTGCTGTTGCCCATTCTTGATGTAGATGCGGTACAACACCGTGTTATTTATCCAGCTAACGCTGGCTGTGCAGGATGCGCCACAATAGTTTGTAAATTGCGCTGGTGTGCCGTTTAGCAGGGTGACTGGCTCGACAACATCGTGCGGCGAATGTGGCTCGCTAGATGCTGGCTCTATCTGCCCCCCTTGGTGAGCCGAGATTCCTCCAAACGTACAGACAGTTGCCCCACGGCAATCTTGGGTATGGTCAAAGCTGACCTCATAGCGATCGCTGCTTGCCGAGGCATGGAGATAGCTCGGAGTTTCGACCGACAGAACATCAGGCAACAAAATCGGAACTTGGGCAATTTGCTGAAGTTGAAGGGCTAAAGTCTCGGCGGGAATTTTGGCATTAGCCTGGTTTAAAGCGGCAACCCCTTGAGGATTAGCAGCACCATTCGCGGTTGTGAGCGGGCGCGCGGTTGAAGGAGTCTGTGTTTCCTTGATCGCAGCCGATGTTGGTAAAGCCTGTTCTAGAGCAGTGTGATTTGCCGTGGCGGGTAGATCCTTAGCAGCATTGCTTTGCGATTGGCTACAGCCCACGATTTGTAGCGCGATCGCAGCGATTAAGGCAAGACCCAGTTTTGTAAAATGGGTAGGAATCGCGACCATTGAAATAGATAGTTTCATAAGCTTATTTCTGTTTTACCCGCCAAAAATTAGAAGTGTGGCGGTCTTGATTAGGTTGAACTACATATAGAGATTGCGCCATTTCGGAGACGGTATTTCAGCGCGATCGCATCTCTTTAAAGAACCAGAAAGCGCACATCAACCAATTAGCAAAAGCAATGTTAAATGATTTGACAATCACCTTTTACGAGTCAACTTTTTACGAATCAGCAAATATAAACCGCGCCACGTTCGGATCATGATCGCTATCTTGTTTGGTAAATTCTGCGTTGATATGTACAACATCAAACCCATCTAATATTGGAGCTTTCCCTAATTTTGGGCTGACCAAGATATGATCAAGCGCTTGAGAATTTCCTTGGTAGACATAGGTGTAGCGATCGCGTTGAGGCAAGGTCTCAGTCAGATTCATTAAGCCTGCGCGTTTGAAAATTTTTAAGGAATCAGAAAACTCAAAATCGTTGAAGTCTCCCATTACAACGACATTTGCTGCGCCTCCGAGGTTACGCCCTGTGCCAGCCGCCAGCAGTTGCTGCACAAAATCCTTCACAGCAGTGGCTTGCTCCATTCGCCGCGTTTCGCTAGATCGTTTAGGAGGTTGAAATCGCCCAAATAGCGGCTGATCGCCCCCTTTTGAATTGAAATGAGTTGCAATCACAAAAATTGTTTGACCTTTAAATAGAAATTCTCCGACCAAAGGTTTGCGGCTCCCCCGAAAGGCAGCATTGGCTGGATCGATCCGCCCTGGGCTGGCAGAAAGTTGGGGCACTCCGCCCACGCTATTTACTGTCACTCCTGAGGTTGAAGACCCACCAGGGCGATCGACAAACTGCACCCGGTTGGGGTTAAACAAAAAGCCAACTCGAATATTTCCGCCTGGCTCTCCGCCGTCTTGATCGGCAACCGGATCAATTTGGCGATATTGATAGGCAGTTTCTTCTGCGACTCCTTGAGCATTCTGCTCTGCGCTAATCGCACTGATCAAGGCTTCGTAGGTTTGGCTGGCATCCACAACGGTATCTTTGATGGCACCGTTATTATCCTGCACTTCTTCTAAACTAATAATATCTGGTGACTTTAGATTGTTAACAATTCGGTTTGCAAGGTTTTTAAACTTGGTTGAACCGTCACTTAGATCGAGATTTTCAACGTTGAAGGTTGCGATCGTGAGTCCATTGTTAGTCGGAGAAAGATCAGTGACTTCTCGCTGTAAATTCCCTGATTTTACGAGCGACAACGGTTGCGTGTTCTGTAGCTTGAAATTACCGAAGCCATAATCAATTACGCCAACGATCGCACCTTCAAATTGATCTCCTACATTTACTTTTGGCGGTTTTTTAGTAATAGCATCGTCAATCATGATGCGTTCCGGATTGAAATCCGTCGGTCGAATCACAATGCCACCGCGAGAGGTGCGTATTCCAGCGTTCGCGCCTTGGTCAGCAAGCACCGCAATTTCCCCTGCTGCGATCGTGGGTGAAACTGCGATCGCACGGTTTACCTGCACCTGCATCCCTTCCAAGCTTTCATAAAAGTCAATTCCATCGTCCTGGGGATCAAACACTGTGCCAGCGTTCTCCACACTGCCGCCCACTGCATCATCACTAATCACTCGGTTGGGAATTGCCCGTCCACCCCGACCCAAAACAACGGCAGCAGGAAGCGGATTGCCGCTAGATACCTTCGTAATCGTGGCATCCACAATCTGAGTAATCGTTAAATTACTGGCTCTATTCATTCCCCCTGGCTGAAATTCAGAAACCTTACCATTAACGCTCACTGCATCACCTATGGCAACCGTTGGGGCAGCAGTCGTAAACACAAAAATCCCTTCTGAGGTGGCATCGTTTGTATCCGGGGTAGGATCTTGGACATAAAAGCCCTGCGATCGCACTGCCGTTACAATGCCCGGAACATCTTTCACCAGTTGCCCATCCATGGGCGATCGATGGGCAGTTCCCTGAATATCATGGATCTGAATCAAGGCAGACAGCACCGTAGCAGTGGCAAGCGAAATAAAATTCATTGATGCACGTTTGAAATAGCACTACTGGTAGTTAACACACAATGGGTATAAAAACAACACTACCGACCCAGCGGTGATCGCCGTTCAAGGTCAGATGCTGAAGTTATACCCTAGATATCCCACCCTAAATATTCATCGCATAGAAACCTTAAGGCAAGGCTAACAAGCCATTAAGCATCCCAGCCTTAAAGAAACAGTCTCAAAAAAATTGCTACCTACGATTTACTGCGATCGCCAGTAAACCATAAGTAGCAAAACTGATAAAAAACAATCTACCCGAATCGAACAAGATCAAACTGCTGCCATTAGCAGTAGCAGCTAATATCTTCTCCGCATTCATCCGCTAAATAACACAAAGCACGAAAACGCAAGCTTACAACCTCGTCATAAAGCGGATTGAGCTTACAGAGCGGCGGAATGTGAAACAGCGTCTTACCAAACATCTGCACATCGCGTTCAAACGGGCATTGAGCCGGAACCAATTTACAAACAAGGTGAGCAAATCGAGTATTACAGACTTCAATCTGGTCGATTTTGCGGCGGAAAGGACGGAGCAGATCAAACTTGGGCTGTTGCGGAGGTTGAATAGGATTGTGATCCGTTGTAGGGTCGGGAAGCAAAACCCATCCGGCGAGCGTAACCTTTTGATCTTTGGGAGATTGGTGATGCCAATCACGACGATCAAGTTGCTGGAAACTCATTAACTGACGATCCTTAGACGGGACTGTAGAGGGTTATTAAAGAATTGTCCAAAGGGCGCTACAGAAAAGTTGAAGCGATTTCGGACAACTGAGCGTATCTAAGAAACTGACATTGAAGCGAATCGGACTGAGGTAGGAGGTCGGGTTAAACCTTCATATATCTTAATAGACGCAACTAGCTTGCCAGAAGTTTCAGTAAATGAAATGAGTAAACCTACTGAATTTTGGTGGTTCTAAAGCGGAGGGGTGCGCCTTCTGATTTGTTACGTAATGTTGAACAAGTCCATTCTAAACACTCTAGTCAGAGTTGCAAGGTACACAGACTACAAATTGGCAGAAGATATTTGATCCCCGCATCCTAGCCATGCTGATCTGACATGTCATAGCTGCCGCCAAGTTCAGTCAAACCGTTACGACAGCCATTCGTCTGTTGCGTCTGCTTTCGGGTTAGTGTTGCGGTTAGGCGTTTCGCGATTAAATTTCAGGTGGATCGATCTTGTTTGCACCCCATCCGAGGCAACTGCCATGATCGGATAGTCGATCTGCCCATCCTGGAAGGACATTTGGAACCGGAACGTTCCATCTGGACTCAGGTCGATCGGTTGACCGGCGATCGTCAGATTAGCATCGGGTTCGGTGGCACCATAGACGATCAGTTCTGCATCTGCCACAAGCCAAAACTTGCGCGGACGGGGAGGCGGCACGATGCCTGAAAATCCTGCTCCAGACAAGGTAAGTGCCCCAGAAACCCCCATTCCTGAAGGGGTTGGCAGTGCCCAAGCTCCTACGCCAGACGGCAACACAAAGGAGCTAATCGCCGTCTGAGGAACTTGCTGCATCGAGCCAAACAACGAGCCAGCGAGGCGTTGAGACTCTGTGCCTTGGGCTAATCCAAAGATCTCGTCGTAGATTTCATGTTGAGGCTGATCCGGGCGTTGGCGATCGGGCGGCACAAGTTCTAAGAAGGTTTTGTCGCGCAAATCTTCTTCCCAATCGATCGTCACAAGCTGGTCATCAAACCAGTCAGATGGATAAACAGGTGGAATACTAACTGGGGCAGAGCGAGCCAGCATGAGCCAGCGTCCGTCGGTGGTAAGGTAGCCAATTTCAACCAGGTAGTCGCGATCGCTCACTGGAATCGGCACATACCAGTCTCTCGCCAGTTCCTCACAGTCATACTGCTGCAAACTATGGGGGCTTTGATGATCCAAATTCACATCAGTAACATCGTAGAGACGCAGGGCTAAGCGTTGCCCGCCTTGGGTTCGTGCTGCTTCCCGGTGGTCATTGGGAACATCCCAATAGGAATACGCCCACTGCGGATCGCGGGGCATCAGCACAATTCGGCTCTCGCCATAACCTGTGGGCAGATCCGCCAAGCCTTCATCGACGGTTGCCAGGGTTTCACGAGAAAGATCAGATTGCCCGACATCAAACTTAGTGGCTTCGACATCGGTTTGGTCACGGTTCAAGCTGTTTAAGTCTAGCCTTGCGCTCGCGGCGGCTAAGCCGGCTCCTGCAACAGCAGCACCAAACGCCCCAGGTAAGCCAGCACCCGCCTCAGGATCATCGAGCGATCGCTCGAATGAAACCGCCGCTTGAGCTTCAAAAGGCTCAACTTTAGGCTCAACCTTTGCGATCGCGGCGGCATTTTCCACCACGGGTTCATCGGTGGCGTCATCGGCTAACTGCGATTCGAGCAGGTCAAGTTCTTCGATCAGATCAGACCCGATGGGCGATCGCTCAATCTCTAAGGACGGCTCTAAGGACGGTTCGGTTCTAGTGAAAGACGGTTCTGGGCTAGCTACGTCAGGCTGATCGATCATGTTCATCTTATGAACAGCGAGATCCTCTGCAATCGAAGCAGCCTCGGTTGGCACAGGCGTTTCCCACGGATCTGCCACAGCCGCCTGATCGGGCACCGGCGAGATCGACTCATTCGCTAGGGGAGAGGCTGCAACCGGATCTAGAGAGGCATCAGACGCGATCGCCGCATCAGTCGTTTCGGCGGTGATATCAGGTTGATCAACAAGCTGAGACGCCATCCAAGCGGCTCCTGCCCCTGCCGCCAGCCCGGCTCCTCCCAAGGCAGTCGCGCCTAAGTGATCAGCCAAGAGCGGGTCTTCAGGCAGATTGGGGGGTGCGATCGCATCTTCCACCAATCCCCTCGTGTTTGGGTCGCTTTCGGGGTGCTCACCTGGTTGAGACGCCATCCAAGCGGCTCCTCCGATCCGATTTGCCTCCGGCTGAGACTCGGCAATCGACGCGCGATCGCCATTAATCACAGTCTCAGTTCGAGATGCCAAATTTAAATTCGTATCGTCTGCTGCCGAGGTGGGCGGCGGTGCAGAGGGTGAAACAGGCGCGGTAGGTTCACCAGCAGGGCGGCGGTTTTTAACTAGCCACGCGATCAGCAACCCAGCGACGCCCAAGGGCAATAGCCACAGCAACCAGGGCGGCAGTCCTGCCTCCTCCGATGCCAGAGGAGGGGTCGATGGTGGGGTCTGGGTTGCCTGCCCAATCACCGTTGAGCCGCCAACGGTTGAAGCGACTGCGCTAGGAGGGAGAGGGGTTTCAGCAGGGCTGGCGGTGGTGGGCACATTCAGCGCCGCAGTCGCGATGGCAGGATCAGCTTCAGCCGTTTGGATAGCAGATTGGGCAGTGGGGGAGGTTGCGTAGCCTAAAAAGGCTGCGATCGCGGCAGAGGGGGTTCCCCGATAAACATACGAGAGGGGTTGCGAAAACGGATAGCGGGGATCGTCTGGCAGCGTGGTGTGCATGGGGACAATCCGAACATTGGGCTGATTCACCACCTGAGGTGCGATCGCATAGCCAATGCCATCGTTACCCAAGTCTTGAAGCACCGCTTCAGTGCTGTCTTCCCGGACTGTTGTTGCGGTTGCTCCGGCTTCAAACGGCGCAGATTGAAAGACTGGATAGGTTTGAAAAGATTGGCGAGTGTCGCTCGTGGGAGGTCGATCAATCACTCGAATGGCTCCCGGTTCGCCCCCAACCTGTGACCAATTGGTAATGTCTCCTCTAAAAATTCTGGCAAACTCATCGGTCGTCAGGTTGCCCCTGAAGAGATTATTTGGACTCACCACCACCGCAATTTTGTGGCGGGTTACAGGAATTTCGACCAGTCCTGTCGCTTTTTCCGCTGCCGTGAGGGGTCGCCCAATCGCCGCCAGATCAATTTTTCCCGCCAGCAGATCTTGCAGCCCCGTAGCACTCTCTGTGTACCCAACATCAATGCTCGTGCCAGGGTACTGGGTCTCAAAGCGCTGCTTGAGTGCCAGGTTGATTGCCGCCATAGTGCTAGAACCGCTGATCCGAACGGTTGAGCCTTTGGGCACTGCGGTTGGCAATGGAAACGATATCGGATTTGCAGACTGAGCAAGCACAGGTCGCGCTTTGAGCGATCCAGCGAAGGGGACTGAGACGGTTGTAAATGCAACCATCAGCGCAAAATTGATGACGGAAGACTGTTTTCTAAACACCATTGGGATCTCGTGCAGCTTATACCGTTCGGGTTGAGGTAATTATATAGTGCTTAAATTGAATTTACAGGGGAACCGTAGAAGAGTTGAGATGAAAAGCAGAGTAGAGATGAAAACTAATTTTGAAATTGATTGTGGAGTCGCCAGAACTTCAGGAATACTTAGGCGCTAATGCTACAGCAGCAGAACGGACTCACCCCCTAGGGCAGACCCATTTTGACCCAACGGCGATCGCACTTTGAAGGCACGTAACTCGGATACTGACTGCGTGTAGACAGCGATCGCAGAAGTGATTACACTAATATTTTTGCACTAACGGTAATCAGTGCTGGTTGACCTTCTTTTATCTTCACCTGAGCATCCACCTGTGAAAGCGGACTAGACACCAGAGTTCTACTCTTGCTGGCGTAGCTGCATCTCAGAGCATTCCTTTCAAGGGAGCTTTGCTATGCTTTCTCACGATTTTGAGACGCCTGAAAATCGCTTGCTGGCTGCTTTGCCGCTCGAAGACTATGAGAGACTGCTGCCCCATCTAGAGCGCATCCCTCTCGCGTCGGGTCAGGTGCTCTACCAACTAGGAGAGCCGATTACAGACGTTTACTTTCCGGTGCGATCGCTGCTCTCGATTGATCACTTCTCTCACGCCAATTCAACCTTTAGCCTCGTTGGGCAAGAAGGCATGGTGGATGTATCGGTGCTGTTGGGCGAAACCCGCTCAAAGCGGCGCGTCGTGGTTTATACTCCCGGAGCCGCGATCCGGTTATCTGCTAAGACTTTAAAGGCGGAGTTCGATCGCGGGGGTGCGTTACATGGGTTATTGCTGCGATACGTGCAAGCCGTGTTCTTACAACTATCACAGCTAGCTGCCTGCAATCATCATCACTCGCTAGAGCAGCGATTGGCGCGTCAACTGTTGCTGATCCAAGATGCACTCCAAACTGATGAATTTTTTCTATCTCTAAAGTTTCTGGCTAGATTGCTGAGTGCAAGCCGAGCCGCCCTTTTACTCAGGGTTTGTGTTTTCAGGCGAAAAGGCGCTCTGGACAACCAACGTGGCAATTTCAAAATCGTGGATCGCCAGATTTTAGAAGATCACACCTGTGACTGCTATCAGATGATGAAAAATGAATTCGAGCGGCTAACGACCACCTTCAAGTAAGCGTAATTTTACTTTGCAGATAGCCATTTTGCCGCAAATACTCCCCCGACAAAGCCAAACAGATGCCCTTCCCAGGAGATTCCCAGTTGGGTTGGCAAAACGCCCCAAATCAAGCTGCCGTAAATTAAGCCAACCGCGAGTGATAAGGCGATCGATAGGGCACTGCGCTCAAAATAGGCTCGTGATAGCAGAAAGCCAAAATACCCAAAAACCACACCACTTGCGCCGACATGGATGCCAGGGGAGCCAAACAGCCAAACCCCAATGCCACTAGCAAGCAGGACGATCGCAGAGACCGCAAAAAATTCTCTGACGCTGCGTAGCATGACAAACCAGCCCAACATAATGAAGGGAATGGTGTTGCTGATGAGATGCTGATAGCTGCCGTGAAGAAAGGGTGAAAATAAAATTCCTCGAACGCCAATGCTAGTCCGAGGAATAATGCCGTAGATGTTGGCTGTTCCGGGCAAGATGCCGTCTGCCACGCGGATCAGCCACATTACCCCCACAAGCCCGCCAAGAATAGCAATATGCGATTTGAATTCACTCGCGATCGTACCTGGGTCGTTAGAGTTTCTTCTGGTCATCAAAGGTAGGGATAAACGGGTTTATTGTCTCCTTTTTAGCACATCAAATCTCTGGCACCTTAGTAGATTGTTAACTTTGAGTTGAGGGGTGGAGGGGTGAGAGGGTGAGAGCATCGCCTCCGTTCTTGTGCTGCTTGGCGTTGGTTATGAGGGGTGGAGGGGTGAGAGGGTGAGAGGGTAGATGGAAAAAAATTGATCAATAAAACGCATTCGTCTGTTGCGGGAAGGTGAGGAGGGTCAAGATCAAAAGACACGATCGCACTTGTGACAGGCGGCGTTCTCCCGTTTTATCAGGTAGGTTGAGCGTTGAAAACAGGGGTCGATGCTGCCTGCTGAGCCAACTCTGTGAGCCGCCGGATGCGCTCTTCGGTTGAGGGGTGAGTTCTAAACAGCGACTGTAACCCCTGGGTTGAGAGCGGGTTCACAATCAACAGAGGCGACAGAGCCGGATTGCCATGCATCGGAATCTGATGCCCGATCTGCTCCAGCTTTTCGAGGGCGCTAGCTAAAGCGAGGGGATTTTGAGTCATTTCGGCAGAGCCTTGATCGGCTGCAAATTCGCGAGTCCGAGAGATTGCCATCTGGATCAACCCAGCCGAAAGGGGTGCCAGGACGATGAGAAATAACAGCCCCAAGGGATTTGCCCCCCTGCGAGTATCGCGATAAACCGGACCGTAAAGCGCCCCAAAGCTCAAGATTCTGCCCAAGAATGTGATGCCCCCTGCGATCGTACCGGCAACGGCTTGGGTGAGCGTATCCCGATTTTTCACATGGGTGAGTTCGTGGGCTAACACACCTTCTAGCTCCTCTGGGCTGAGCAGTTCCATGATGCCTTGGGTGACAGCAACCGCCGCATGGTTTGGATCGCGACCTGTAGCAAAGGCGTTGGGCGATTTGGTCGGCACCACAAACAGCTTTGGCATGGGAAGTTCCGCGCGATCGCACAGTCGCTGAACCATATCAAACAATTCTGGGGCGGCGGAGCGCTCTACAGGCTGAGCCGCATAGGATGCAAGTGCCATCCGATCCGAGTAATACCATGAGCCAAAGCTACTAATCGCCGCGAAGCCGAGACCCAAAATGAGACCCTGCTCGTCTCCAATCAAATAATATCCGGCTAAAACCAACAGTCCGCTTAGAAGCCCTAGAAGAGCAGCAGTTCTAACTTGATTTCCAATCATGTTTCGTATAGAAATTTTTCTACAAATCTCCGCAATTTTCTATCATACATTGAGCGATTTAATCTATCCCTTGAATGAATTTGTGAACAAATTTGTGAATGAAAGCGCTCTTAAATCATCTGGGCAATTTTTGAATGCCGATTTGCATACTGTAGAGTGTGGATGAGTAAAGTGTGGATGAGCGTTACCCATTTTTCTTAGACATGGTTCTAGGGCGTATCTTATGACGTTTCGGATTGGCTGTGCAATTTGGGCATACAAAGGGTGGGTCGGAGAATTATTTCCAGCCAAGAGCCGCCCAAAAGACTTTCTACGCCTCTATAGTCAACGATTTACCTGCGTAGAAGGAAACACGACGTTTTACTCGATACCCAGTGCAGAAGCAGTAGCGCGATGGGCAGCAGAAACACCATCTGAATTTAAGTTCTGCCCTAAATTACCGCGAACGATTACACATTATGGATTGCTAAAGTCATCGCTATCAGAAGCGCTTCGGTTTCTAGAATTGATGCAAGGATTAAGCGATCGCTTAGGGGTGCTGATGTTACAGCTTCCGCCTAGCTTTAGCCCTGCCAACCTGGAAAATCTCTCAACTTTTTTGGCTGGCTGGGCAACAACACGAGCACCGTTAGCGGTAGAAGTTCGTCATTTAGAGTGGTTCAAAGAACCTCACAAAAGCCGCTTAAACGCACTGTTAGATGCGGTCAACGTTGGCAGAGTGTTGTTAGATACCCGCCCGATTTATGAATGCGAGGATGAGCCTCAGATCGGGAGTAACCGCAAGAAACCCAACGTTCCACTCCAGCCAACTGTAACCGCTAACACTGCGATCGTTCGATATATCAGTCACCCAAATCTAGACTTTAACGAACAATACTTGCGAGAATGGGTCGAGCGCATCGATCGCTATCTCCAACAAAACATTGAGGTGTATTTCTTTGTCCACTGTCCGATCGAGGCGCGATCGCCACATATTGCCCGCTACGTTCAGCAGCAACTCGAAGCGCGGGGCGCGCCTGTTCCACCGCTTCCGTGGAATGGAATCAGCACAGAGCATAGCGCCGAAGAACCTCCGCAGCCTTCGCAACTCAGGTTGTTCTAACGTGCTAGTAGTCTGTCAAAGTTGAAATGAGGGACTAAAAGTGGACGGGTTAGAGAGTCGATGGGTGGATGGATCGCTCAGTAATCGAGATCATCGACTCCTGCACTCATTCACCCATCGACTTAATTTGGTATCAAGCCTCAAGCCGAGGTGATCGGGCGATCGTTGCTCCGACGAACCACCACAACACAGGGTTTAGGGGGTTCATTCGCTGTTTTGCTGGGGAAATTAGACCCGATGGGAACCTCACGAGTTTGCATAAATTCTGTGCCGTCTGTTGTTTTCAGGGCAAATTTGCGGCTTTCAGATTTCATGTTTTGACGAATGCCATTCACCTCTCCAGGATGTTGGACAGCCAGAAACAGCGTTTGGCGATCGCGGCTCAGACACGGGCCTGTAATCTCACATTCCATTGGCCCGATGGCAAATAGATAGGCATTCCCTGCATTGGCTCCTGAGGTCGGAATAAACCAAACAGAATTATTGCCAAATAGACCGCGTAAGTTGGACTGGCTAATCGGCACGCCGTTCTTTCCGATTCGGTTCGGAACTGCTTTGTTGACCTTATCAGACGACATGTCCGTAACCATCCACACATGACCGTCTGGGTCAATCATCAAATTATCAGGATTGGCAAACCCTGCACCCCCTGCGCTTGGCTCGCCGCCGAGTGCCATCATCGTCCAGCGAAAAGTCATGGCAGCCGGATCGTTTTGATCTTCGACCACATGCATCACAAACCCATATTCGTAAGGCGTTTCCCCGTTTGGGCCTTTAAAGACTCGCCGATCTGCACCTCCATCTTTGTCAGGAGACCCAGAGGTAAACGCAATGTAAAGAGAGCCATCAGGGGCAATGTCCGTATCTTCAGGGCGAGCGGTACAAGTCGCCCCGCAAGCATTTGCCGCATAGTGAGCATCGATTAAAATTGCGCCCTGTTTTTCTTCAGCATTTCCTTCGTACAGATCGCCCAGCGTTTTAAACTGCTGCTTAAACTTGGTGATGTCAGCCTTATTTCTAAACGCTTTGTAACCGCCTTCAGGGCGTTTGGGCAGGGTAATCGTAGCTCCAATAATATCGCTGGGGTTGTCTGGCATCACGGCAGCATCGGCTCTGAGTGCAATCCAGCGCCCGGTTCCATCTTGATTAAATTTGGCAGCGTAGAGCATCCCATCTGCAAGAAGGCGAGAATTTGCCTTGTCGGTAGGATTTGCCACCGCATCGCGGCTGACGAATTTGTAGATGTGTCCGCCCCGGCGATCGCAACCCGAATAAAACGCCAACGGCTTGCCAGTTTCGACTCTCACACCAACCGCCTCGTGACGATAGCGACCGAGCCACGTATGCTTTGTGCCGTAGTCGTTGGGGTTGGCTGGGTCAAGTTCTACGATCCAGCCGTATTTGTTGCCCGCCAGCCCAAAAACGTTGCCTTGACCAGAGACTTCTTCATCGTCAATTTTAAACGTCTGCTTGTTGGGCGGAAACGATGTGCCGTCGGCATAAACCGCCTCTGGGACTTGCATTTGTATATTTTCTTCAGCACTGAGGACGGTTCCCCAAGGCGTGGTGCCGCCTGCACAATTACCGAAGGTTCCGATGATGCGATCGCTAATGGTATCCACATAACCTTTCCCCGATTTTTTGAGAAACACCGCCTTCGCCGCTCCCGTACACCGGAGATAGCGCCCATCCTCTAAACCAGACACACCCGTAATGCGGCGATCGCTCTGAGAATAAGTGCGCTCCCAAGTTCCGTCTGCCGTTTTGCGAATCGAAATCACGCCCAACCCTTGATCGACCAACGCTTCTTTAGAAATCTGACGGATTTGAGCCTTCAAGAGATCCTGATCGGGCAGCGCAAACGCATTTAACCCGCCATCTTTTGACTTACTTAGCGCCTTCTGAACGTTCTCAAACGGCAGTTTTTTACCCACGACCTTTTCATAGGTCTGGAGCCATGCGATCGCACTGATGTACTCAAAATTAATGCTGAGATAGCCCTCATTGGGAGCCGTTTCAACAAACGAGAGATAATCATTGTTATACCCAAACCGCGAATCGCCGACTTGATCGCCCCAAGCGGCTAAAACATCGTAGCTAAACCCATCGGGCAACACCAAATCATCAACGACTTCGTATTGGCTAAAGGCGTCAATTTGCTTGTCTAGGGCAATTTCGGCTGTTTCTAACGGCAGAGGGCTTTTCACCGGAGTGAAACTCAAGCCAGCCATAGAACCAGGGGCATCTGGCACGTTGCCAACCGGATTTTGAAACGGCATCGAAAACTTTTGTCCCACCTTAAGCGCCGTTCCAACGGCAGCCGTTCCAGCCACCGCCCCTAAAAAGAGCAGAAAGTTCCGACGTTTCATAGGCATGATAGATGGCTCCAAGTAGGCAATCTTTTCTGTCATACCAGGGAAACTACCAATTTGAGGTTAAGGAACGGTGATCTCTGGGCTAAGAAGAGGAGTGAAACTAGAACATGAGACTGATAGGGGCAACCTATCTAGCCAAATACTGGTAAGCCAAATATTGAACCGTTGCCCTCGAAGATATTACCCAAAAAGGCAAGGCTCATCTTTTGGTTAATATTCAATTTGTGAATCTTCCAGAGAATGATTCCTTGGGCTAAAAGCCAAAAAGTTAGGACATTTTTAACGCAGGAATGAAATTTCTTTCGATAAATGCCCGTTCACGAGGCTCTCATTTAAGCAATTTGTGATCTTGCAGGATGAAAGACTTTACTGCCCATTGTTCAACTTAACTAGAAACCATTGTTTGGAGAGCGCCGTACATAGCTCAGAGATCTTACTTATATGAGGGATAACGCTACAGTTCGACAAATAAACCTTCTTGGTGCTATCACTTAAAAAGTATGTTGTTTTTGTTATAAGTATGTCGATCCGCATTCTTCATCTTAACTAGAAACATCTTCAAGGAATCTTCGTACATATTTCAATGATTCTGCTTAATCATGGCAAGTAATTCAGCAGGTTCCTTACCTTGAATTTAGACCTCACCAAGGCAAATTCCTAGTATCAATTGTCACGAATTATCGTCTGGACTTTGTTTCCATCAAGGGAGATTCTCCTTGCCTCCGGGTTATAGCAAGAATCGAACTTTTAGGAATGTTGGAAATGAAGGTTGTTCAAACCGCCTAGTTAGGTTTCAGCAGAAATTGATCCGGATGGATTTGCGCTGAGTCGAGTTTAAGTCTGCCCTCACCACGAAACATAGGTTAAAGAAGAGGCTAAAAACATGCATTCTAAATCCTTTTTTCAACGGTTCGCGATCGGGTTAATAGTTTTGAGCCTTACGGTTGGCATCGTTCCTAGCCCTTGGGCAGCCGCCATTGAGCCGCCCCCAGGCTCTGGTGCACCCAGAGGCACTGTTGGCGGCGGATCGCGTCCGTGATGCGATCGCGCGTTTTCAATCATGCAACCTAGGGGTTAGAAACTTCAGTAACTTCAATGCAGTAACTTTAGTGAACGGCAAGCGCATTTTTGCAGCTAGACAAACTCGATTCCTAGCCCTAAAGTTTCTGAATGGGTTAGCACACTGTTCTAGAGCGTTACGACACGATGGGTCGGTGCTGCCGCTCAGCCCTTATCAGGATCTCTATGTGGCGAAGGGTGGGAGAAAAACTTGTCCAGTGGCGCGGATTTGGTCTCAGCGCGATCGCAACGTCGGCTACTACGATCGCGCTGCAAATGACGGGTGCCTTCCAACTGCTAGAGCTAACAACCTTCGACCAATGGGTGCGGCTGCGCCCGACCGAATCGATCGATCATCGGGTTGTCTTGGTGACGATCGATGAGCAAGATATCGCGCAACTGGGGCAGTCTGTCGTGTCAGATGGCACCTTGGCAAGGCTGTTGGAAAAGATCAAACTGCACCGTCCTAGCGTCATTGGGCTAGATCTCTATCGCGACCTGCCCGTAGAACCGGGGCATCAAGCGTTGCTTAAGGTGTTTGCCACCACACCAAACTTGATTGGAATCGAGAAAGTGCTGAGTGCGCCCAATGACTCTGCGATCGCACCGCCCCCCATTTTGCGCGATCGCGACCAAGTGGCAGCCAGCGATTTGGTGCCCGATATCGACGGTAGAATTCGCCGGGGGCTGCTTTCGATGCGCGTTCCAAGCTCCTCTAAAGAGCCTAAAACGATTTTGACGTTGGGGACAAGGCTGGCGTTGGTATACCTAGAGTTGCACCAGATCAAACCCAGAAGGATTGACGCTGAAGGCAAGCGATTTCAGCTTGGTAAAACCCAACTTGTGGCGTTGAGAGCGCATGAAGGCGGCTATGTGCAGGCAGATAGTGGCGGATACCAAATTTTGGCGGATGTGCGCCGAGAACGTCTAGAACTTTCTCGGATCTCGCTGACCGCACTATTGAACGATACGATCCAGCCTGATTTGCTAGCAGGGCGAATCGTGCTAGTAGGAGCGACGGCCGCCAGTTTGGGAAGTCGGTTTTACACTTCCTACACAACAAACGTGCAAACCCGCTCGTCGGGCGTTGAACTGCACGCAAGTTTGGCAAGCCAGTTAGTCAGCGCCGCCCTAGACGGAAAACCCATCTTAAGAGGCGTTGCCGAACCCCTTGAGTGGGGGTGGATTTTTGTGTGGTCGTGGGTGGGAACTATGCTAGGCGGATCGCTGCGATCGCTGCGATCTGCGGTGGTCGTGATTCCGCTGACGGGGGTTGGGCTAATTGGAAGTGTCTACGTCTTGTTTTTGTGGGGATGGTGGGTGACGACTGCCTCTGCGATCGTCGCCCTAGGTGGAGCCGGGTTAGCAAGCCGAGGATTGCTAATTTGGAAACAATTGCAACACTCCAATCAAGCCTTAGGCAATTATGCAAAAACGCTAGAACTCAAGGTTCAAGAACGTACCCATGAACTGATTCAGCAAAATTTAATCTTGGAAAAAGCAAAGCAAGAAGCAGAATCTGCAAACCGCGCAAAGATGGCATTTCTTGCCAATATGAATCACGAACTGCGAACGCCGCTGTCCATTATTTACAGCACTAGTGAATTAATTGCCTATGATAAATCACTCAACCCAAAACATAGAGAACGGTTATCGGTTATTGATGGCAGTGTCCAACACTTGTTAGAACTCATTAACAGTGTGCTAGAGCTAGCAAGACTAGAAGCAGGAGCCGTTTCTGTAGAGCCAGAAGAAGTGCCGATATGGACGGAGCTAGAAGCATTACAAACGATGTTTCGCCCTCAAGCGGTGGCGAAAGGACTTGAATTTTGCTGCATCTACGCGTTGGATCTTCCGACCATTCACACAGATAAGCAAAAGCTGCGCCAGGTGCTTATGAATCTGTTGAGTAATGCGATCAAATTTACAGATCAAGGACGGGTGACACTGCGAGTCTTTTCTCGCCCCAAGACTTACTCCGACCCCTCTGCTCGGTTGCACTTTGAAGTTGAAGATACTGGCGCTGGCATTGCAGCAGATGAGTTAGAGCGCCTTTTTCAGGCATTTGTGCAAACTGAGTCGGGGCGTAAGTCTAGACAGGGAACAGGGTTAGGGTTGGCAATTTGTCGGCAATTTGTGCATTTGATGGGCGGCGAAATTGAGGTTCAAAGCAAGGCAAGCGTAGGAACCGTGTTCTCGTTTTCACTCCCATTACAACCTAGCGAATTGCCGCTCTAGAGGATGCGAAGAGCATGGGCATCAGGGATCTGGGGACTGACGACGGTGATTGAGATCTGGTTAACCTGAGTTCGGGATAAGGATTGAGACAAGAAAGGGGCAAACTCGATAGGCTGAAAATGCTAAAATTTCATGCCCAGTTTGCCCTCATGTTTAGTCTAGAAGACCTGTTCTGCTCCGTCGATGATTTCTGCCAAACGTTTGAA
>NZ_WVIE01000012.1 GCF_010091945.1 Myxacorys almedinensis A | reverse complement strand
TTCAAACGTTTGGCAGAAATCATCGACGGAGCAGAACAGGTCTTCTAGACTAAACATGAGGGCAAACTGGGCATGAAGTTTTAGCATTTTCAGCCTATCGAGTTTGCCCCTTTCTTGTCTCAATCCTTATCCCGAACTCAGGTTAAATAAACTCGGTTCCTACCTCCGGCTGATGCAAAATACTCTGTATCAAACAAGTTTTTGATATTAACAGCGGCTCGAAACCGATCTCGTTTGTAAAAGATAGACGCATCAGTGCGAACATAGCTCGGTAACTGGAACGAGTTATTCAGATCGCCTTGGCGCTCTCCAGCATAAAAGATCCCTAAACCAAAGCCTAGCCCTTGTAAGCCGCCAGACTGGATTTGATAGGTTGTCCACAAATTTAGCGAAGTACTCGGTGTATTATTCAGCTTATTGCCTACTGGGAAGGTATTATCTGCGGTGAGTTTTGCATCAATTAACAGAAAGCCTGCAAAAATATTCCATCCGGGTAAAATTTCACCAGATAAATCTAGCTCAACGCCTCGGCTGTTTTGTTCACCTGTCTGAATCGATCGTAAAGGATTAATCGGATCGGGAGTTGCCACATTGGTACGGGTTATGTCGAATAAAGCCAGAGTTGCTGAAAGTTTTTCGGTGATATCGGCTTTCACGCCAATCTCATACTGTGTACCTCGCTCTGGTCTGAGTTGACCGCTGACATCACTCGCCGCGCCTGTTGCTGGATTGAATGAACGGCTATAGCTGGCATAGAGGGAAATGGGTTTAATCGGTTGGTAAACAATCCCCACCTGTGGACTAAAGGCTTGTTCTGACAGAGATGCACTTGAGAAATACGGCTCAAAACTGGCATCTTGCCTGAAAATATCAAACCGTCCACCGAGCGATACTTTCAGATTTTCTGCCAGGGTGATTTGATCTTGCACGTACAACCCCAGCCCTTTATCTTGGAATCTTCCCTCAGTGAACAGGACATCGGTCAAATCTGCCAAAGTAGTTCTTCCATAGACTGGGTTAAACACATCAATCGCAGGCAGAAGTCCATTAAAACCATTACCCGCATAACGAAGATACTCGCTATACAAGTTAAATCCTGCTACAAGTTGATGTTGAATCCCACCAGTCGAAAACTTGCCCACCACATAGTTATCAAATTGATAGCTGTCAAGCAAAGTAGCACCTTGGAGATAGAGCAAGGGCTGTTCGCGCTTGTTGGCTAGAAAATTCAAAGGTACAGCAAGCCTAAGATTTTCTTTGTAGAACAGGGTTTGGAAGCTACTGCGAAGTTGCCAGTTTTCGCTAAACCGATGCTCAAGATTGTAGCCAATCCGATAGACATCGGTATCGTCGTCATTCTCCAACGTAGGCTCACTTCTAGTTATGTTTCTAGGAACTCTGCCATTGGGATTGGGGAGTACAGTGCCTTCGGCTGGAAGACCATTATCTGTTTTTGTGCCACTAATTTTTTGATACTCAGCATCAAATGTTAGTGTTGTTCGCTCCCCAATTTGCCAGGTCAAACTGGGGGCAACCAGGTAGGTGTCGCGCTTAAAAAAGTCAATAAAGCTGCCGACAGTATTGGCACTGGCATTCAAACGATACAAGACAGTTTTGCTGTCATTGAGTGGTCCAGACAAATCAATTGCACCCCGATAGGTATCGAAATTACCAACCGTTGCCCTAATCTCATAAAAAGGCTCTCGGAGAGGCTTCTTGGTAATCACATTGGCGACTCCACCGGGGGCACCTAACCCAAACAGAACGGAAGCAGGTCCCTTCAGGACTTCCACCCGTTCAATATTATCCGTGACCGTGTAGCTATAGTCAGCCCCCAGAGTATCGGGCGCTCCGTTTCTCAGAATTTCCAGTTCAAAGCCTCGGCTGTTGAAAAAGTTAGACACTGAACGAGGCGATCGAAACGAGCCTGTTACCCCTGGTGCATTTTCTAAAATTTCTCCTAAACGGTTGGCATTTTGGTCTCGAATCACTTGCTGGGGAATCACCTGAATCGATCGCGGAATATCTCGAATCGGGGTATCCGTTCTCGTCGCCGTACTCGCATTCGGCACCCGATAGCCGCTTTGCCCCTCTCCCGTCACGGTAATCTCTTCTTCTGCCGCATTCTCATCGGCTTCTGCACTCAGCACCAATCCCGCCGCACTCGGCACAACCTCGACCAATGGAACGGCTGTGTCTCCCGTAATTCTCACTTGTACAATGGTCGGAGTGGCTTGGATGACCTCGATCGCACTTATCCCCGCTCCCGGTTTGTCGATCGCAACTCGATTCCCCTGCGGCAGTGCCAACACCGCATTCTCCACTTCCATTACCAGCGTATTTCCCTCACTCCGCCGCGCTGGAACTGCACTAATCCCCACACTCGTCTCCAAAATCACGCGCACCGTTCCCGCATCTGGTTCGACTCGCACGCCTGTCACTCGCACCTGTGCCGCTTCCGTCTGCGCCATCCACTCTGATACGGTTGTTGCCGCTTTCGGCTGATCTTGAATGTGATCAATCTCTAGTTCTGCTGCTGTTGCAGAAATTGCTCCCAACAGCACGATCGCGCCAGACATCCACAGCGACACTCTCATCATCTCCACACCACCAATCAAGAACAATTATCAATAGACAATACTGGAGAGTTTGATGCGATCGCTAGTCTGTTTTGGCGGTTAGACGGACTTTTTTTGACCAGTAGACGGACTTTTTTGGATCGCGATCGCGATCCGCTAAACTAGAAGCAACCTGATGGAAGGTGTCTCCCATGTCTCCCATTTCGCAGCCTGAAAGTCTGCAAAACGCCACAGGAATCGCATCTTCAGAGATTGCGGTGCAGCAGACTGAGCCAATTTTTCCACCGGGAGATCTATGGAGTGATGAACCGCCGTTGGAATCCGATTTGCACCGTGACCAAATTGACTTACTGATTCGCCTGCTCAAATGGTACTGGCGTGGTTGCTCCGCAGTTGCGCCTTGCGCTAAACGCACAGACTTCTACGCCACGGGCAACCTCACCGTCTATTACAGCCCAAATCAGAAAAAATCTGAAGACTTTCGAGGTCCCGATTTCTTCGTCGTGTTGGGAGTTGAGCCGAGAGATCGCCGTAGCTGGGTCGTTTGGCAGGAAGGAGGCAGATATCCAAACTATATTATTGAGCTACTTTCAGACTCAACCGCATCCGTCGATCGCGGCTTGAAAAAAGACCTCTATCAAAACGTGTGGCGGGTTCCCGAATATTTCTGGTTTCATCCAGATACGTTGGAATTTGCTGGATTCCGGTTAGCGGATGGCAGCACGTATGCACCAATTCCAACAACGGTTCAAGGCTGGCGCTGGAGTCAGCAGCTACAACTGTATTTGGGAATTCACGATCGCAAACTCCGATTCTTCACAGCAGACGGGCAACTGATCCCATTTCCCGAAGAAGATGCCTTAGAACAAGCAAGACAGGCTCAAGCTGCTTTAGAGCAAGAAAAGCTCAGAGCCGATCGCTTAGCCCAGCGACTGAGAGAACTAGGGATTGCGGAAGGAGACTAACGCCATTGTCGCTGCTGTCGAGCATAATCGCCGGGATTCACGCCAAACTTCTTGCGAAACGCCTCAGCAAAATAGCTGCGATTTGAGAACCCAACCTGCTGCGCCACTTCCTCAACCTTCAGATCACCTGTCGCCAATAGCTGCCGCGCTTGATCCAGCCGATATTGATGCAAATAACCAAATGTAGTTGTGCCAAAACAAGCTCGAAATCCTTGTTTTAAGGCGCGATCGTTCAACCCCACCAATCGCGCCAACTCCATTAACGAAGGCGGATGATCCAATCGCTGAAGCAGGATCTTTCTAGCAGCATGAATACGATCGACTTCTTCAGACTTGAGTTTTTTAGACGGCTTTATCAGAGCCTCTGAATCGATCAATAATGGACTGACCGCAAGTAGCAACAATTCCCAGACTTTTGTTTCGAGATAACGTCGCTTCAAAATCCCATGATAAGGACATTGCAATAATTGGTGTAATATCACCTGTATCGCTGGAGTTGTGCGATAAGTTTGAGCGAATGATATTTGATCTAAAGGTCTGATCAAAGGTTGCAACGCTAAAGGCAATTCGCCAAAAAAAGACTGTATATGACTCGTTGAAATGTAAAAAGCGACCTCTCGCACGGGTTCGATCGCCAGAGAATTAAATGTACCTTCAGGATTTATTCCACTGCCAGACAACGCGTATTCACCCGGACAAACTGTAACCAGTGAATCGCGATGAAAGCCTGACAGATGAAACCCAACTCTCACATGATTCTGCTGTTCCTCATAAGAAACGACCAGATCTCTGTACTGTTGATAGTATTCAATCTCTAAGTGCAATTCCTCTCGCAGTTCAATGACGCGCACCTGTCCGCTTCCCAACTCGCTAGGATAGGGTACAACAACATCCATCTCATCTTCTGGATCAACATACTGTGACTGCTCAAGCATGACCTCAAACAGCGCCTCACAAGCATGACCAGAAATTGTAAGCGCCATAACAATCCTGCAACTACGACCTGACTGATCTACGCTAACGTATCATCTTCACACAACTGATATTTAATTGCAATAATATCCACTCTGAAACCAGGGTTTTGTATGCTGGCTCTAACGCACTCACTGCCCGTCCTCTCCCTGTACCAATGGCTGAAGCTCCAGCGGCAATTCTCCCGACGGTTCCGCAAAGAATCGATAGAGCAATTCCGGCTCCAGGTGAATCGACACTCCGATCGTCACGGGGGACACTGCTGCTCTATTTCCCGCCACAGTTCCGCTTCTGCTTGTGCCGTCAGTTCCAGGATCATCGGAGTTTGTTAATGAAAATTAGTCTCAAGTATCCCTGGAACGAGATTTGAAAGTCAAGGGATTGTATGGGGTGCAGGCGTTGATGATGAACTGGAATATGTCGCAGCAGGACATTGTGCTGGGGTTTCATCCGCCCTTTTTGCGGAAACTCAGCGAGTATGCAGTGTCCTAAAGTAGGGATAAAATTTTAGCGATCGCTTGCTGAAAATTTGAGATATGGCTCTGATTTGGACTGGGATTTTCGCGTCTGCAACCCTCGTTCTTTGTGGAGTCAATGGGTAAATGGGTGGATGAGTCGATGGGTTAGATTCCTTCCCGACCCATCCACCCATCCACTCTCCACCATCTACTCCTAATCCCTCACTTCCACCTTGACAGACCACTAGGATTTGCCCTCCTCTTCCTAACCTTTCATGATGCGGTTACGGTATGGGTTCTGTTGAGGCGGCGCTGCCCAACTGCAATGCATAAAGATTGGCATAAACGCCCTGTTGAGCCATCAATTCGGCATGGGTGCCATGCTCTGCAATCTTTCCTTGCTGAATGACTAGTACCTGATCAGCTTGGCTCACCGTGCTGAGCCGATGGGCAATCACGAAACTGGTTCGCCCTTGTAGCAGCCGTGCGATCGCAGATTGCACCAGGGCTTCTGTGCGCGTATCAATGCTACTCGTCGCTTCATCAAGAATCAAAATGCGCGGATCAACTAACACCGCACGAGCAATACTGAGCAGTTGCCGTTGTCCTTGGCTGAGCATCGCTCCCCGTTCACCTAGTTCAGTAGCGTAGCCTTGGGGCAAAGACGTAATAAAATCATGCACATTGGCAACTTGAGCCGCCGCTTCGATCTCCGCTTGAGTGGCTTGCGGATGACCAAATGCAATGTTTTCTGCAACCGTACCTCGAAAGAGAACGGTATCTTGTAAAACAATACCAATTTGGCGGCGTAAACTCGCTTGAGTGACACAACGGATATCAGTATCGTCAATCCTAACCGTGCCACCTGTGACATCGTAGAAGCGCAAGATCAAATTGATAATCGTTGTTTTGCCTGCGCCTGTCGGTCCGACCAAGGCGATCGTTTGTCCAGAGGTTGCCTGAAAGCTAACGCCTTTGAGGACGCGCTGAGTCGGCGTGTAGCCAAATTCAACATTCTCGAAGGTCACGTCGCCGCGAATTGGAGACATAACATAGGCGTTGGGTGCGTCTTTGAGTTGGGCAGGTTCATCTAACAGGGCAAAAATACGCTCTAGCCCCGCGATCGCAGATTGTGCCTGCGTATAAAACTGGCTCAAAATTTGAATCGGTCGAAAGAACTGCTGCACATAGAGCAAAAAGGCAGTGACAACTCCAAGGGTGGCTTGTCCGGTGACGGCGAGATAGCCACCATAGGCGAGTACCCCAGCAGTAGCTAAGGTGTTGAGCACATCGATCGACGGCAAAAAGGCGGCGGTAATCGCCACGGCTTGAATATTGGCATCCCGATTTGCGGCATTTAGTTGCTGAAATTCTGCAATATTGAGATGAACCCGATTAAAGGCTTGAGCTTCTTTGACGCTACCAATGTCTTCTTCTAGCTTTGTAGAAAGATCGCCAATGGTGCGGCGCGTGACTCGAAAGCGCTCTCTTGCCCATCGGGAAAATAAACTCGTCGTGATGATCATCAATGGAACCACGAGATTGCTCAACAGTCCGAGTTGTAAATTAATCGCCAGCATGGCAATGATAATGCCAAGCAAACTGAATAAGTTTCCCAACATCTGCGCGATCGTTTGCCCAAAGGCTTGATTGACCGTATTCACATCATTGAGCAAGCGGCTCATCAAATCGCCTGCTTCACTGCGATCGAAAAAGCTGAGCGGCAACGACTGCACCTTTAGAAAAATATCTTGTCTCAGTTGCGCCAACACGCGCTGCACAATCCACCCCACCCGCAAAATTTGCCCACGAATCGCCTGCACGCCAAATACATAGTTGACAACCAGAACTGTCAAGATGAACAGCAGCCCGCGCACGTTGCCCGGAACAATTAAATTATCGATCGACCACCCGATGAGAAAAGGTCCGAGGGCTTGGGTGGCGGCTCCCAGGGCGACAAGCCCAAGGGCGATCGGTAAATCCTTCCGGTAGGGGCGGAGATATTTGAAAAATCGCCACACCGTAGACCCTTGCCGCCGTGCCTTTGCTTCAGGAGCCACAAACCCTGCTGTTCTCATCGGCGCTCTCCTGCGGGGTGCGTTTGCTTGACCTGAGACTCTAAAATTGCACCATAGAGAGGGCTGGTTGCTAACAATTGTTCATGGCTGCCTTGAGCCACTAAGTGCCCTTGATCCATCAGCAAAATGCGATCGGCGTTTTTAACCGTGCTGATCCGTTGAGCAATCACAAACGAGGTGCAGGTTTTACGCTGCATCAGATCATCAAGCGATGCCTGGATTTGGGCGGCTGTTTGGGCATCTACCGCCGAGGTGCTGTCATCTAAGATGAGGATACGATAGTCGGTGAGCAGTGTCCGAGCGATCGCAATGCGCTGCTTTTGCCCCCCCGACAAGCCAACGCCCCGTTCGCCAATGAGCGTGTCATAGCCATCGGGCAAGGTTTCAACAAAGTCGTGAATATGAGCCGTTTTCGCGGCAGCTATGATGTCTTGGAGTGCGGCGTTTTGTTTGGCGTAGGCGATGTTATCGCGGATAGTTCCCGAAAAGAGAGTTGTGTCTTGAAAGACGATGCCGATGCGCGATCGCAAGCTTGCCAACGAAAACTCTCTGACGTCCCGTCCATCAATTCTGACCGCGCCGGAACTGACATCGTAGAACCGGGGAATAAGATTAATAATTGTGCTTTTTCCCGAACCGGTCATCCCTAGAATGGCAATCAACTCTTTTGGCTGAGTCTCAAACGACACGCCTTTTAGAGCTTCGGTGGTGGAGCCAGGATAGCGAAATCGAACATTCTCGAACGTCATTCTGCCGCCACAGTGATCGAAATTAACTGCCCCCAAGCGATCGCGAATTTCCACTTCAGCATCAACGACTTCATACACCCGCTCGGCAGAAGCGGCGGCTTGCGCGATCGCCGGAGCGGCAAATCCGATCAGCAAAATCGGTTGCAAAATAAACAGGAGATAAGAATTAAATGCAACCAGTTCACCAATGGAAAAGCTGCCGTCAATCACCTGTAGCCCACCAAAACCAACGACAACGACAGTGATCAAATTACTCAACAGAAAAATGATAGGAAACGTTCCACGAATGGCACGAATCGTTTTCATGTTGGTGCTGATCAACTCTTCGTTTAAGGTGGTATAGCGCGATCGCTCTGTCTCTTCTCGGACGAACGCTTTAACCACGCGAATGCCGATCAAATTTTCTTGCAAAACGGCATTGAGATCCCCTAGCTGCTCTTGCACCAAGCGAAACAAATCGCCATTTCGCTGAAGAAATCGAATCAGCACCCAAGCCGCTAACGGAACGATCGCTAGGGTGATCAGCGCCAACTGCCAATTCATCAGCAGCAAAATGATGGCAATACTCACCAACGTCACAACAGCGCCAATCACCTGAATCAGGCTTGTGCCAATAAAGCTCCGCACCTGCTCAATATCACTCGTGACGCGGGTGAGCAATTGCGAGGTTTGCGATCGATCGTGATAGCTAAAACTGAGATTTTCGATTTTGCTAAAAATCTGATTCCGCAGGTCGTACGCAACTCCTTGAGAAGCGGTTTCTGCCCAAAACGTTTGACCAAAATTGAACAGCCCCCGCGCGATCGCAGCCGCCACCATCCACGCACCACTGATCAAAACAACCCGCAGATCGTTCTGAGCAATCCCCTGATCAATGCCCCACCGAAACAGTTGAGGGGTGATGGCATTGGCAGCCGTGAGCAATAGCAGACTTGCGATCGCGCCTAGGGCAATCCGCCGATAGCGACCTAATTGGCGCAGCACCCGATTTAGGGGCGGCATTGAAGGATGGTGAGGATTGGTTTGGTTAGCCAACGGAGTTTTGCGTAGATAACGGGAGAACGTGCGATCACCAGAAGGTCAGCCTACTATCTTGCGCTCATCTCAACAGCAGCAAACCGGGTAGCAGACTCAACAGAGAAAGCAAACGAGCATCTCATTTGATGCATTCGCCTACTCTATCTCTGTCATAAATCCAACCCCATCTGACTAACTGCAACAGATGCAAGATCTCGGTTAACAGGTAGGTCGCTCGTTCAATTCTCCCCGCAAGGCTTTTGTAGATCAAGTACTAGCGATAACTTCTACCCACAGAAGGATTTTATGCAGTGTGATGTTGTAAAAGTGCATTGCCTTGACATGGCTTAACTTTACTATCCTCAGCAACGCCCCTACAACGACCCAGGCAGCGAAAATTGGCTATTCTCCAAGGTGGGAATTGACTCAGGCTTTGGCAACTCAAACGGCTGCACAGTCGTAATCGATCGCAGGGCAGGCGACGGAAAAAGCGCTTGAAAGCCTGCTTGCCGATAGTCCATGGCTTCAGGGGCAGCCTTCCAAAGGCTCTCATAATAGAAGAATGAAACCCCTAAGCCTCGGTCTTGCGCGGCTCGCACTTGCTCCTGAATCTGTGCAATTCCAACTGGGTTTGTTCTTAGCCCCGTCAAGATCCCAATCCCTGTAGGAATTTTCTGTTGGGTTTCTTTGATTTCTGGGCGGGAAAGCTGACTTATAAAACTCTGTAGATTTGGGCGATAAACCTGCACAATCAACTCGTCTGCAATACCCTGCCGCACCCACGCTAGCCAATCTTGCAGATGATATTTGTAGGCAAGGTCATAGTAATTTGGCGAAATTGAGAAAATTGCATAAGATTTTTGGTCTCTCACGGCTTTTTTGAGTTGCGCCATGAAAGCGGTCAGCTTGTTAGCCCGCCACCGGATCCACTCTGGATCGGTTGGACCCGGCACCGCCTTCTTGGTTTCTTTGGTATACAGAGCGGTGGTGTAGCGATCGTAGCCAAATTCTCTCGGCAAACTCATGTTGTCATCAAATTGAATGCCGTCTACATCGTATTGAGCCACAACCTCTAACACAAGGTCAGTCATGAATTTTTGAACGTCTGGGCGGAAGGGGTTGAGCCACACCACTTCCCCCGCACCACTGATCGATGTCTGGCTTCCATCCCGTCGTTGGGTGATCCATTCTGGATGATTTAACGCCAATTCGGAGGTTTCGGGAGCCATCAGCCCAAATTCAAACCAGGGCATCACAAATAAGCCGCGTTGGTGCGCCTTGCTGATCAGGTCTGCCAAAATGTCGTGCCCGTCTGCTCCTTTGTAAACGAAGGGCTGAATGCCTTGCCGTTGTGCTACGGCACTAGGATACATCACATACCCAGAGTTCCAGACTACGGGATAAATCGAATTGAAATTCAGCCGTCCAAGCTGAGTCACGGCATCATCTACCTTGGCGCGATCTTTGAGGACATCTAGATCGTTGGTGGTCATCCAAACGCCGCGAATTTCTTGACGAGACTGGGCTACTCCGGGAGTGAGATTGCTCAAGAGGAGCACGGCAGTGAGAGTGATCACAAACAGAAGTGAAAAAAGATTTTGAATTTTTTGACGCCAATGTTGGAAAATAGACCGGAATTTCATAGACATGAATGGTGAATGGATGAAATTCAATATGTGCTTCCTTTAGAATTGCTGTTGTGCCATGCCCCTACGTCGAAATTGATTAGCCCTTATTCTACAAGCATTTAACATCTGTTACAGGGCAAGAGGGCGAGGTTAATTTCATGTGTTGATCGCTAGGGCGAGGTCACTGCTTGCAATGTAGCAGTAGTTTAGTGGGGCAAATTCGTTGACGTGGCGACCCGGTGAATAGTGCCCATCCCACCATCGTGCTTGCTAAAGTTTTGATGAAGAAAGGGTGATATAGAAAAGCGAATGGCGCTCTAAAGCGCTTTAGATGAAGAATGTGGCGTCTATGTGTTGTAGGCATTGTATTCTAGGCATTGATTTTGTTGCAATGCCGTTGCTCGTGTCGTCGCAGCTTAGAGCGCGATCGCATCCAATCTTCAGGCATTCACAAATTAATCGCCTCTACAAATATGCACAAAAATACAAACATAAATAAATTGTGGGGTGGTCAGCTTGTCCTAAAAATTGAACAAAACGACCACCCCACACCTTAGCTAAGGGCTGTAAGATCCTGTGTTTAGATATCGCGTGAGCTTGCGTTGCTAAGCTCCAGAAAGTCGCTTCAAGCTCTCGCTCTTTCAAGCTCTCGCTCCGACTCTTGGGCATTAGCCCTTGCGTCAGAACCATCACTATCCTCTGCATGGGCTTTACGAGAGCGCCGTCTGCGGCGCGGTTGCGAAGGATCTTTTTGGCTCATAGCTAGATAGCGCTTGAGTGTAGAAGGGCTGATGTCGATGTCTTGTTCAGCCAAAATTTGAGCGAGTTCATCATAGTCATATCCCTTGTCAAGTGAGTCGCGCAGATCGCTTTGCAGCATCTCGATCGCTTGTCTCAACGAAATGGTTGAGTCCGGCTTTTCGGGCAGATCTCCTAATAATGATGCAGCTTGATCAAGCATCGTTGTTTGGACTTTAACGGCAGCGTTCGATTTCCTATTCACCATAAAAATTCCCAATTTGTTAATGAATGTAATTCTAGTTATTCTAATTGCTGCTTCCCTTACATATCACTAGGCTATGCTCTTATCTTAGATAGATATTGATTCATCTTTTGGGTAGAAATTTTGTAAATGCTCGAGCAGATTGCAATTTTTATGTCTATTGGCTGAGATTCATGCTTTCTCAAGGTTGAAGCGCATCAATCTTCGTCATAATGGGATTCTCAACACGCAATCTGCGCAAGACGTAATGTTAGAAAGACATGAGGTCGTATTGAAATGCAAACATTAAATATGCTTTTAGAAACCGCTTTAGATGATTCACTCGTCATTGCGGGACGTAGATTTACATCTCGACTGATGACCGGAACCGGTAAATATCGAACGTTTGAAGAAATGCGGCAAAGCATCGCAGCGAGTGAGTGTGAGATTGTGACCGTTGCGGTTCGGCGCGTTCAAACCCAAGCCCCCGGTCACGAAGGACTCGCAGACGCCCTTGACTGGAGCAAGATTTGGATGCTGCCCAACACCGCAGGGTGCCAGACCGCAGACGAGGCGATTCGGGTGGCGCGCTTGGGTCGGGAGATGGCGAAACTTTTGGGTCAAGAAGACAACAATTTCGTCAAGCTAGAAGTGATTCCCGATGCGAAGTATTTGCTTCCCGACCCGATCGGCACTCTAGAAGCGGCAGAGCAATTGGTTAAAGAAGGCTTTGCTGTGCTGCCCTATATTAATGCCGATCCGATCTTGGCAAAGCGTTTGGAAGAGGCAGGATGTGCCACAGTGATGCCCCTTGGCTCTCCGATTGGCTCTGGTCAGGGCATCAAAAATGCGGCTAATATCCAAATCATCATTGAGAATGCGACTATTCCGGTTGTTGTTGATGCGGGCATTGGGACGCCCAGTGAAGCTGCACAAGCGATGGAGATGGGAGCCGATGCGCTGTTGATCAACACTGCGATCGCACAAGCTGCGAATGCTCCTGCAATGGCACGCGCTATGCACCTAGCCCACCAAGCCGGACGCCTGGCTTACCAATCGGGTCGTATTCCTGTCAAAGCCTATGCCAGCGCTAGTTCTCCTCTCACCGGAACCATCACTAGCTAACGATATCTTCTCTTCAAAGATTAAGTTTTCTCTCCTGCGTTAGAGAGCAACTTCCCAAGATTTGTTACAATCGTTAAAACATTGAGGAAATTGCTATGCGATATACAGAAGAAGAGGGCGGTCGTTTAAATAATTATGCGATCGAGCCGAAAATGTATCAAGCAGAGCCTCCCGACACAGCGCAGAAGCGAAATTATGCAATTTTGGGTGTGGTTGGTGCAGTTATTGTAGGTGGCTTAATGGCAGTTGCCTTCGCTGTATCGTAGGTCAGCAGGTTGATTGCTCTTTACATTGCCAGAACCATTATCAGAACAATGATGCACCCGCATCGCTGACGTTCATCAGGCTGCTGATCCGGATCAGCAGCCTGGTTTTTGATTAACCCGTTATATTTGGGGTCTGCATGTGTAAACTTTATGTCTTAGGGTAGACCGGGAAACGCTCCGATCGCAGGTTATGCTTTGGGGCATCGCGTTTTGTCTGTTCTATCCTGACTTGAGCCAAAGGGCGCGTAGAGATCAGTAACGCTCCCATTTTATACAGGTCGCTTGACCAGCACCCGTTTCTATGCTGATGTCTTCTGCTGATCACTCTGTTTTTCGCACACCTGTGACTGAGCTTGCTTCCCAGCGTACTCCAAGCTTCAATCATCACATCTATCTGCGATTGAGGTTGGCACTAAGTCTCAACCTCCGGCGTCAGATTTTTATCGCGGTGTGTGATGACGTAGGGTTGCGCCATCAGTTTACGACACATTTACACGCTGATTTAAGCAGTCCTGGTTTCAACTTTGCGATCGCGGATGAGATGTCCGTGCGATCGCGCGGGACAACCCCCAACCCCTCGACCCCTACGATCGCTGCTAACGGGCAGACGAGCGCAGGAGGTGTCGCAGGGCAGGTTATCTCTGTGCCTAGATTGGTCACCCTTCCCCTTGACTTAGAGAATCCAGACATCTTAGGGCAAATAGAGCTTTGGCAAGCGCAAAATAGCGTTCCAGACGGTAACTGGATCTCCAGCTTTCAGATCACAGGGGTCGAAACCCTGACTCGTCAGCCGGCCCATCTTCAGCGGGTCTTTCTCAACTCGCTCCAAGCGATCGCCGAGAATCTAGACCGCTTAAATTTCAATGTCGTGCTGTGGGTCACTCGTCCGTGGTGTCGCTCGATCCAGCAATCTGCTCCCAATTTTTGGCAATGGCACACCGCACTGTTTGAGTTTGAAGGCGATCCAGCACCGGTAAATCAACCCGAACCATCATCTGTTCAAGAGACTGTGCCACAGCGACGGCATTCGTTAGCTCGCGAATCCCGGATTGATGCTGATTTTAGAGAACTCGTTTTGACCGCGCTCAAACACGAGGTTGATCTTCGCCCTGAGTTATCTTCTACCCATGGGCAGCCCATTGTCGATGTTCTTGATGATCCAAGTTTGCATCCGGTTCGGTTGCTGCACCAGATTGAGAAACTGCATCGCGACCAAGCAGCACCAGATACGATAGGGACGGCGTATCGAGAATTGGGAGATTGGTATCGCGATCGCGCTCAGCAACTGCCCACGTCTCAAGCGGATTCTACGGTGGCGATTCGCGCCTATGAACAATCGCTGCGCTTTATTACCTCAAAATCGCCTCAAGTGCCCGATGTGCTCAATGACATTGGCAACCTGTACTGGATGATGGCGCGCACCTCAAACGAACCGAGCGTTAATTTAGAAAAAGCGCTGAAAGCCTATCAGTTTGCCCTAGAACGTATGGATGCCGAGGCGCACCCTGAAACCTATGCCATGTTGCTGAACAATTTGGGATCGGTGTACAGTGATTTATCCTACCAGCAGGCTCCGGTTGAGAACTTAAACCAAGCGATCGCGGCGTACCAATCGTGTTTACACTATCGTTTGGCTCAGGGTGATCTGTCTCGCTACGCCGCTACCCAAAATAATTTAGGAACAACCTTCTGGAATCTTGCCCAGCATCAACAGCCCGCCCTCAATTTGCAGCACGCGATCGCCGCCTATAACGAAGCCTTGCGCCACTACGATCCCGAACGCGAACCGCTCCACTATGCCATGCTGCAAAATAACTTAGGAACGGCGTATTGGGCGCTCTCGCAGTGCAATGACGCGATGGAGACCCTCGGAACCGTGCCAGAAGATTTTCTGCTGCTGGCGATCGGGGCATACCGAGTGGCGCTGGTCTACCGCACCTTCGAGGTTGCTCCCACCGCCTTCGCTGCCACCCAAAACAATTTAGGAACGGCGTACTGGCACTTGGCAAACCAGCCCTCCACCCACGACGACGATCGCCAAAATTATGTGCAGTGCGCGATCGCCGCCTATAAAGAATCGTTGACGGCGGTTCAGCACCTTTCCGATGCCCATCCCTCCTCTGCGCCAACCTTCAGCTTTGATGTCGCCGCAACCCACCACAACTTAGGCTCAGCCTGCTATCAAACAGCAACCAACGAGCGGGTAGCACTAGAGCCTGCCGAGCGCTCAGCTTGCCTTGAAACTGCTCTCTACCATCACGTTCAAGCCCTCCACGGCTGGCAGCATAATCCAGATTTCTACCAAACTGCCCTGATTGCGACGATTCAGACGGTGAAAGCCTTTAGCGATCGCTACGGCATTCAAGGGCAAACCTTAGCACTTTCGAGGGTTCCAGCTAATTTGTTACCCATTATCATGAAAGAACTCTAAATTATGAGCGAACTTTAACAATCGGTGATCAAAACAAGCATAGGGGGCGATGAAGATGTTAATTCTAGTTAACTCATTCTTTATCGTGGCTTAGCGCTATTTTTATGCTTAAACAAAACGAAGCTCCTGAATCGGCTGAAACGCGAGTCCGCATCCTTAGCGAGGCTCTCCCCTACATTCAGAAATTCGCGGGACGCACGATCGTTGTGAAATATGGTGGCGCAGCGATGAAAGACAGCAGCCTTAAAGCAAAAGTCATCCGCGATGTGGTGTTTATGGCGTGTGTCGGGTTGCGCCCGATCTTGGTGCACGGTGGCGGTCCTGAAATTAACTCTTGGCTTGACAAACTCGGTATCGAGCCTCAGTTTAAGAACGGGTTGCGCGTTACCGATGCCGCCACTATGGATGTGGTGGAAATGGTGCTGGTCGGTCGGGTCAATAAGGAAATTGTGTCGCTGATTAACCAGGCGGGGGGAGCCGCGATCGGGCTGTGTGGAAAAGATGGCGGACTGATTGGCGCACGCCCTGCCGATGAAGAAGGGGTTGGGTTTGTCGGTGAAGTCACCCGAGTAAATCCTCAAATTCTTGAGTCTCTGGTTCAGGCAGGCTACATTCCGGTTGTGTCGAGCGTGGCGGCAGACGAAACGGGGCAGGCATACAATATTAATGCCGACACGGTGGCAGGGGAAATTGCGGCTGCCCTCAATGCGGAGAAGCTGATCTTGCTGACCGACACGGCAGGCATTTTAGAGGATTACAAAGATCCCTCAACGCTCATTCCTCGCATGGATATTCAGGAAGCCCGACAGTTGATGGATCAAGGTGTGGTGTCGGGGGGAATGATTCCCAAGGTGAATTGTTGCGTGCGATCGCTGGCTCAGGGAGTTAAGGCAGCACACATCATTGATGGACGACAGCCGCATTCGTTGCTGCTAGAGGTCTTTACCGATGGCGGCATTGGCTCGATGATTGTGGCGTCAGAATTTACCTTCTAGGGGATAGGGTGGCAGCAGATGGGGTAACGGATGTAGCGGATAAGGGTTTTCTGAGCTTGAAAATAGGTAACTGATCTGTTCTATCCGTTGCCGACAGCAGGGCAAATGCCGAGAATATCAGAAGCTTGCCTGGTTCATTCTACGTTGCAAAAAATTGGTGGTTTTTATGCGATCGCGCTGAAAATGCGTTCAAATCACTTGCACCGGAAGATTAGTCTATGGTAGGGTTATATACGGTTTGGACGCATAGCTCAGTTGGTTAGAGCACTACCTTGACATGGTAGGGGTCACAGGTTCGAGTCCTGTTGTGTCCATTGCATGCATCCGGCTACCTGTTGGTGAGATACCGGCGCGGTCTAACCTGTGTCGAGCAGTCACTTAATTTCGATATTGCTTAACGCATCGCTAGTTTCAATTTACTTCACCGGGTCAAAGGTTTTTCTTGCGTATCTAGCTGATCCCGTAGTAGGATAGAACCTTGTGTCGAATTCTAAAACAATCCCATGCCTAAGCTTAAAACCCGCAAGTCTGCTAGCAAGCGATTTAGAAAAACTGGAAGTGGCAAGTTTTTGCGCCGCCAGACCCACAGAGCACACCTTTTAGAGCACAAAGGCGCAAGTCGTAGACGCCGCCTTGCTGGAACTGTTGTTGTGGATGACCGCGATGCAGAAAATGTACGGTTGATGATGCCCTACGCATAACATACTCAACAGAGGATCATGGCGGGATTGTTTCAGAATTTGAAATGGCGCTCTATCAAAGCGCATTAGCAAATTTTCAGCAGGTTTTCAATATTAGTAAGGACGTCTCATCATGGCACGGGTTAAGCGCGGTAACGTTGCTCGTAAGCGCCGCAAGAAAATTTTGAAATTGGCGAAAGGGTTTCGAGGGTCTCACTCTAGCCTGTTTCGGACAGCAAATCAGCAAGTCATGAAGGCATTGCGAAATGCGTATCGCGATCGCCGCAAGAAAAAACGTGATTTCCGTCGGTTGTGGATCACGCGCATCAACGCGGCGGCTCGGCAGCATGGCATGAGCTACAGCCAATTTATCGGTAAGCTCAAGAAAGCCGATATTCAGATCAATCGCAAAATGTTGGCTCAGCTTGCAGTCCTCGACCCGGCTGGGTTTACAAAAGTGCTAGAACGGGTTGCCAACGGTTAGCCGCAACGCTGGATCTCATGCGTACCACGATCGCTAGAATGGTTGGACTTGGCATGTTGGGGGTACAGTTCGTTGTTCCCCCTTCTTTGTTGGCGGCAGATCTGCAAACCATTGTTAATCGCGGTCGTCTCGTTGTCGCGGTTAAAGATAATCTTCCCCCCCTCGGATTTTCTGAAGCAGGCAGGCTGCAAGGCTTTGAAATTGACCTTGCGCGGCGGCTGGCTGAAGATTTATTTGGGCGCTCAGATGCCGTTGAACTGAAGCCTGTCAACAACCGCGATCGCATCCCGTCGGTCATAAATGGCAGCGTTGATCTTGCGATCGCCCGCGTCACCAACACCGTATCTCGTGCCCGAATTGTGCATTTCAGTTTGCCCTACTATTTCGATGGCACGGGGCTGATCACTCGCAGCCTCACCCTTCAGACCGAAGCCGATCTGAGCAAACAAACGCTTGGTTCTGCCAACCTCCGGATCGCCGTTTTGAATGGCTCAAGTACGATCGCGACGCTGCGCTACAAATTGCCTCACCTCAACCTCGTAGGCGTAGACTCTTATCAAGCGGCACGAGACTTGTTAGACGCAGGCACAGTCGATGCATTTGCCGCAGATGTTTCTATGCTAACGGGCTGGGCGCAAACCGCGTCAGGATACCGGGTTTTGCCAGTGCGCCTATCGATCGAGCCGCTCTGTGTGGTGTTGCCTAAAGGAGTGCAATACACCGAGTTGCAGCAACGAGTAAACCGCGCGATCGCACAGTGGCAGTCGGAGGGTTGGCTTCAGAAACGGGCGATCTATTGGGGTCTGCCTTGGGCTACCCTGAAATAGGGAGTCAACCTTCTGGGTCTTGCTTCACTTTAGTTCACGCTCGATTAAAGCTATGGATAGTAACACCTCATTTCCACTCGTTTATATTTCGCTGTTGCTCTTGCTCTTGGGGATTGCTGTCTTCTTCATTGTGCAACAAGTGCTTAAAACCCGTCGGGTCGAGAATGCGCTGTCTCGCTTACAGAAAAAACTGAGCAAAGAAAAAGGCACAGCAGAAGAATATTATGAACTGGGCAGCATTTTGCTCGATAAGCGATTATTTGTCCAAGCGATCGCGCAATTTCAAAAAGCACTCAAAGCTGAAACGTTAGAAGGACAAGACCTCGCCGCCGTGTATAACGCGCTTGGGTTTTCTTACTTTGCCCAAGAGCAATATGATTTGGCGCTTAAAAATTACAAAGAATCTGTCAAACTTGCGCCTGACTATGTGACGGCATGGAATAACTTAGGTCACGCCTACGAGCGTAAGCAACTAGCTGGTCCTGCCCTAGAATCCTACGAAGAAGCGCTCAAGTTTGAACCTAGCAACCAAACGGCGAAGCGGCGAGCAGATTCCCTGCGGAAGCGATTTGTGACTTCTACTAGCTAAATAACGTGAGTTTTGGCAAAGCGAGAGTTAGGATTGCTGAAACGGTACATCTTTCAGCACCCTCCGCCCTGGATTTAGCTTAGAAGAACCCTATTCGGTGCGATCGATGACTTATGCCAAACGTTTGAGCCGCCAAACAGAGGGCAATATGACCAACCCAACCCCTGAACTCACGGGTCTTATTCTTTGTCAATTTTTGCTGCCGTTCTAAGAATTTGCCCTGCCAGCATTGCCGCCCCAAATCCGTTGTCAATGTTGACTACTCCAATCCCAATCGCACAAGAATTTAGCATCGTGAGCAGGGCTGACATGCCGTTAAAACTGGCTCCATACCCAACACTGGTAGGTACAGCAATCACCGGGCAATCTGCTAAACCCGCCACAACGCTCGGCAACGCTCCTTCCATGCCTGCTACAACGATTAACACATCAGCTTGGGTCAAAACTTGCACATTGCTGAGTAACCGATGAATGCCTGCGACGCCAACATCCCAAAGCCGCTGCACCCGAAAGCCGCACAACTCTGCGGTGATTGCCGCTTCTTCGGCAACGGGAAGATCGGCTGTGCCAGCAGAAAGTAGTCCAATCGTACCGGGGCGAGGCTTCATAAAGCCATCATTTTCTAGGGCGCAAATCTTTGCGGTTGAGTAATAAATCGCCTGGGGTATGATTTCCCGAATGCGATCGTAGACCTCTGCTTCGATGCGAGTTGCCATCACCACCGCTCCCCAATTTCCGGGAAAGCTTGCGTTGCGATCGCGCATTGCCTGCATAATTTGGGCAATTTGTTCTGGCGTTTTTCCAGGACCCCAAATCACCTCTGGAAAGCCCGTCCGTAGGGCGCGATGGTGATCGATATTGGCAAACCCACCAACGGGTTCGTATGCCAAGTATTTCAGCTTGTCAAGGGCATCTTCAGGGCTAATGTGACCTTGAGAGACCGATTGTAAAAGAGATTTGAGAATGTCAGGTTGAGTCATTGAAAATAGAGTGCGATCGCAGCAACAATTAACGACTAGTCATTAGTGAGTACAGAAGTGACTAACCACTCTATGCGATCGTACGATCAAATAAAGCGAAACAGAACAATAAATTCAATAAAGAATAGCTAACGGTTAGGCTTTTCAAGCAGCTTTGCAAACTCACTTGGGGCTACGACTCCCCATCGACTTAGCATAATTGTAGAGGATTCGAGGGCTACAAGTAAACCACGAATCGATAGAAAAATTGTCTTCTAGATACTTTTTAGACTCGAAAATTTGAGAAGCCTTATTAAAGCCTGAACGCCCAGCAACGCGACCAAATGAGTGAGCAAAAAGCTGATTGGTAAACGCTTTTGTTTCAGGAAAACGCTTTTTCAAATAGTAGGATGTTTGAATGTTTGTTTCTGCATGAAGATAAGCAATATCTTTTCTAGACTCGAATGCATTAGATCCATGAATTCTATGCATAGCAAGCTTCTCGTTCAACAACAAACCTGGCGCTACGTGAATTGCAGAAAGCCGTAGAAAATTATCGGCTGAGATTTTCAACTGTTCTGGCATGGGAAACGTCTGCTGTAAAACGTAACGCTTGAAACATAAGCCGCTGGTTGCTGGAAATACAGTACGAATCGGTTGACCTTTGGAAATTTTCTCTCTAAAATCGAACAGCGATTGAGAAAAATTAGTCTCGTTACTATCATCTGCTAATGCGTTTCCCTGGGAGTCAACTTTTTGCAACAGGTGAAATAACCAGCCTGCATCCGGGTGTTTTTGAAACTCTTCAACGACTCGGCTTACCTTACTAAAATCGCACAAATCATCAGCATCAAGAAAACAAAGAATATCTCCTTGGCTTGCGGCAAATCCGGCGTTAAATGCCGAAGCCTGACCACCATTTTGCTTGAAAATTGAAACGATTTTTTCACCGTAGCTGGCAATTACTTCCCGCGAATTGTCTTTAGACCCATCATCAACCACGACAACTTCTACGCGATCGTAAGTCTGGTTTAATGCGCTTTCAATCGCTTGGGAGACGAATCCAGCATAGTTATAGTTATTAATTAAAATGCTTACTAAAGGTGCACCATCCATGTCTCAATTCCTAAGAATCTAACTTTAATCCGAGAACTATCTGATACGTAAACTTGATCATCTCCGTAGATGAAAGATACTCAAGTCACTTCCTTAAATCATGCTCTATTACTTTGCCTTTGGCTCACTTTTTCTGAGCTAGCACTTAACTTACCTTTGAAATAGTATTGTTACACTAGTTTGCGCGATCGCACCTCAGCATATGTAGAGATTTTGAGAAATTGGTATGGTAAAGAAAATAACTTTATTATCTGGTAAATACAGAGTCATTCGAGATTTGCGCAAATCGTCGCACATTTCAGCTTTATCTTTATGTACCTTGCGACAGTTTTTCACGCCCGCTTTTTAGCTTCTTGCCTTTCGCTAAAAGTGGACTGCTTATCCTTATTTTTGGGTCGTGACACCCAATTCTTCCACATTCCACAGCCCCCAACTTGGCAAGCCAGAATATTTTAGACCCTCGACGCGATCGCGCACTGCCATTGTCGCCGAGTCATTGACCAAAAGCATCACAGGTAATTGCTGTTGCACAAGCTCTTGAAACTCGCCATAAATTTTTTTGCGCTTTAGAGGATCTTGTTCTCTTGCACCTTCAATAAAAAGCTGATCAATTTCTTTTTCCCATTCATTAACTTGCCACCCTTTAAGCTCAGGCTGACCCGTTTGTGGACCTAAATTAAAGTAGTGAGACGCTCCACCCGACATCCAATAATTTGCAAGACCATGAGGTTCTAGACCTCCAGTAAATCCAATAATATGGGCGTCCCAATCACGAGATGTGCTCAGCTTTTCGCTCAAAGTATTAAAATTAACGGTGCTGTAATCGACCTGCATTCCAAGTTTGCCAAGATCTTGACGAATCTGAGCGCCAATTCCAACCCTGACTAAATTGTTTGAATTAGTCGTTAGCGTAAACCGAACGCGATGGTTTTCTGCATCGAACAATTGACCCCGTTCGTTATATTTGAACCCTGCATTTTTCAGCAAGCTTTTGGCTTTCTCTAAATCGTAGTTATAAATTTTTAGCCCCTCTTTTGGGGATCTAAAAAAAGGACTTTGAACCGAAATAAAGGAATTCTGAACGATGCCTAATCCCCGAAAAATGTTGTTGTTAATTCGCTGACGGTCGATGCCATAAGCTACTGCTTGGCGAAAAGCCAGGTTGTTAAACCAGCGCGATTTAATCGGATCAACAATTGGTTTTCCATTTTTAGTCGCTTGATTTAGGTTAAATGCCATATACAATACGCCTGACCAAGGACCGCCATTATGAACCGTAAAATTTCCTCGTCCTTCCTCTTTTTTCAATAGTGAAAAGTACTCTGGGCGCAGGGGGCGAACATCCCCAATTGCGTCGAGTTCTTTAGAGCGAAACTTTAGTAGTTGAGTATCTTGATTTTCAATAATTTGCCAAATAATTCGCTCTGATTTTGGAAATGGGTTCCCCTGTGTATCTTTTTTCCAGTAATACGGATTACGCTTAAAAATCAAACGCTGTCCTGGAATATAGCTTTCTATCTGATAGGGCCCATTCGTCACAATTTGAGTTGGGTCGGTGTTTGCGGCCCACGTCGAAATAAACTTGAGATTTCCATCTTTCCCCCGCGATCGCAGTGATTCTTCCAAGGCATGTTTTGGCATAATCAGAATGCCTGTTGGTGCGGCTGTTGCTGCAATCAGAGGCGCAAACGGTTCGGGTAAACTAAACTCAACTTGTCGTTCGTTTAACTTACGAACTTTTGGAAAAACCTTATTTGTCCCAATCTGAATTCCATCTTTCATATCCGTCGGCACATCTGGATTGAAGACTACATCTTGGTATGTGAAAATGACATCATCTGCTGTCAAAGGCACTCCATCTGACCATTTCAAATTGGGTCGTAAAGTAAAAATAACTTGCTTTTTATCTTTAGAAATTGTCCATGATTCGGCTAGATCTGGCTCATATTCTCCTGTCAATCCATTTTCTCTGGTTAGCCCTGTATAGGTAAAAAGAAAGATATTTGGAAATGATTGATTGTTGGCATAGTTAAAGGTTTGTGGATCACTTGGTGTTGATAAAACTAACTGAGAGACTTGTGCAGCTTGAGTTTTATAACGCTGAGGATTGCAGCTTGTTAAGGTGAAAGGAAGGGAAAGCGCGATCGCAAATAACAGCGCGATCGCAACCCATCGCCAAGCAGTTTGAACCTTCATCTTCCACCCCATCTTCTAATGGTTAAAACAAGCCAACATCTACAAACAAAGACTGCAACCTACTTATCTTCAATTACTTGCATTTTTGCAACATTCCACATAGTTTGCTCATAGCTCAGGGGCGACAATTCAACTCCTTGAACCGTGTTACGTGCTGCCGAAAATGACAATGAATTGACTAAGTGAATCAACGGAAGTTTTTCTTGAGCAATTTGTTGCATTCTGGCATAAAGCGCTGCTCGTTTTGGCTCATCATATTCTTGGGCTGCCTGAGTAAAAATAGTACCAATTTCGGCTTCCCAATCGGCAATAACTCGCCCTTCAATGGTTCCTGTCAATGGCTTTTGATTGAACAAATGAGATTCACCATCAGGCTGCCACAAATTAGCGACACTGTTCGGCTCAACATCATTACCAAAGCCCAGAAAAACGCAATCAAAATCTAAACTGTTGGTGATTCTTTCTACTAATGTTCCGAAATCAATAATCTGAGCATCTACTTGAATTCCGATTTTGCTTAAGTCGCCTTTCATCTGTGAAAGAAGTGCCTCAACTGTTCGGCTTCCAGAATTTCCGTTAATCGTAAACCGGACTCGGTTTCCTTTTGAATCTAAAACTTGTCCTTGAGCGTTGTATTTAAACCCTGCTGATTTTAGTAATTCTTTTGCCTTTTCGGGATTGTAATCATAGGCTTTCAACCCTTTTTCAGGAGGTAAATAGTAAGGACTTTGAATTGCCACAGGTGAGTCTAGAGGTTCTGCAAGCCCTCGATAAATATTGTTAATCATTGCAGAACGATTAATGCCATAAGCAATAGCTTGCCTAAACTCAACGGTGTTAAACCAACTAGATTTAATTGGGCTAATTAATGGCTTACCATTGCGTTTTCCTTGATTAAGATTAAAGGCAATAAATGATGTGCCTGCCGAAGGGCCACCATTGTAAATCGTAAAATTTCCTCGTTTTTCTCCTGCCTTAAGTAACTGAAACGAAGTTGGGCCAATGTCTAAAACATCTAAACTACCTGAGCGAAATTGAATCAGTGCAGTATCAGCCGATTCAACAATTTGTGACACCACTCGTTCGATATAGGGAAGGGGGCGACCCTGCGGATCTTTGCGCCAATAGTAAGGATTTCGCTCATAAATAATGCGCTGATTGGGGTTATAAGCAGCAATCCGGTAAGGACCATTCACCACAATTTCATTCGGATTTGTCCCTGTCCCCCAGGTTGAAATAAATTTTGGATTGCCCTTCGGATCGTTCTCAGAAACAGCGCTCCGCAAGGCATGAGCAGGCAAGATGGCAGACGAAGCAATACTTCGTAGAAAAGGAGAAAATGCCTCTGGCAGCGTAAACTCAACTTGGCGATCGCTAATTTTCTTGATCAACGGCAGCGCTCTCGATTCGCCGATCGCAAAAATGCTCCGCACATTTGTTGGAATTTTAGGGTTAAAGTAAACATCCTGAAATGTAAAAATCACGTCGTCTGCGGTTAGCGGCTTTGCATCTGACCACTTCAGGGCGTCGCGCAGCGTAAACACAAATTTTAGTTTATCGGCTGAAATTGTCCAAGACTCGGCTAACCCAGGTTCTAACTCTCCCGCACCTGTCGTCTCGATCAGCCCTGTGTAGGTATAGCCAAAAATGTTTGGGGAGGAATCATTCATCGCGTAGTTGAATGTTTTTGGTCCCGATCCCATCCGTGCGACGATTTGTGTTGTCTGGGCGGCTTGCGTTTTAAAGTCTTGGGGACTGCACGCCGCCGCTGCGATCGCGATCAAACAGGTCAAAACTGCAAAAACCCAAAACCGCAAAAACCCTCGATTGGAAGCCACCAGCATAGGTTCAGATCTAGAAACGGCAAATTGCTATTGATCTGTTCTACACCCTAATGTGAATTTGTGGAAAATTACTGATCGACAAATCGGGAAATTCGCCGATGAAATAGAAATTGAATGAGACCCTTGAGCACCATAACTGCCGACCCTGCCGCCGTCACAAATGCTGCGATCGCGCCTCCCGTGTGGGCAGCATTTCCCAGAAGCAAGACGCCAACAAGTGCCGCAAAGGCAGCCACAGAGCCATAAATCAGGATTTTGATCGTTAGCTTGAGAAGTTTGATGGCGCGATCGCGCTCCATCAGTTGGGCTTGCATCTGCAATTCTCCCTGTGCCAACCGTTCTTCCAACCGCCGAATTGCCTGTTGCGTCCCATTGGGTTTTGTGAGTTGATACGTTACAAAACTTCTTGCTTGCCGCGCCAATTCTCCTACTCCGCCCCCCTGAGACGCAGGAAGAGTCGCCAAACTTTTGACGAAGGGCTTTGCGGCAGCCAATAGGTTGTACTGCGGATCGAGATCCCGTGCCACGCCATCTAGGGTCGTCAGCGCTTTGACAATAAATGTCATTTTGGCAGGCAGGCGAAACGGTTGCTGCTCAAAAACGGTATACAACTCGTTCCGCAAGCTTTTGAATGCCTCCACCTCGATCGGCTTATCCGCAAATCGCTCGACCAAAACGCTCACAATCCGCTTGATCGGGGTCATATCCGACATTGGCTCAATCAAGCCCATATCCATCATTGTTTGGATGACCTGATCCGTATCCTTCTTCAGCACGGCAAAAAAGGTCTGCACCATCTGATTGCGGTTGATCGGCTGCACTTCTGCCATCATGCCAAAATCGTAGAAAATCAGCTTGCCGTCATAGCTCACTGCCATGTTTCCAGGATGGGGATCAGCCTGAAAAAAGCCATCTTGCAGCAACTGCTTGAGATAGGCACAAATTCCTAGATGATTAACGTCTTTTGGATCAAGCCCGATCGCGCTCAAGCGGTGGCGATCGTTCACTTTGATCCCAGGCACATATTCCATCGTCAGCACCCGCTGAGTCGTGTAGCGAGGATAAATCTTCGGCACCACAATCCGAGGATGATCCGCAAAGTTATGCCGAAACCGATCGGCATTCATCGCTTCCTGAACGTAGTCAATCTCACGGGACAGGATCTCTGAAAACTCTTGATGAATCGCTTTGAGATCGTAATGTTTTGCAATTGGAAAAAACCGCGTGATCCATGTGACCAGGCGACCTAGCACCTGAAAATCGGTCTCAAAGAGATCCTCTAACCCAGGGCGTTGAACTTTTACGACCACCTCTTCCCCAGTGTAAAGCCGGGCGCGATGCACCTGTCCCAAGCTTGCTGCTGCGATCGGGGTGCGCTCAAACGCTTGATACAACGTGTGAAGCGGATGCCCAAGTTCAGACTCAATAATCGCGATCGCGCAATTTGGGTCAAATCCGGGTACTCCGTCCTGAAGCTGTCCTAGCGCCTTAACATACTCCAGCGGCAGCAAATCTGCGCGCGTTGAAAGCGCCTGTCCAAGCTTGATAAATGTTGGACCTAGATCGAGCAATGTCCGAGCCAGCCACTGGGCACGTTGGCTTCGGTGGGTTGAAGAACGCTGGGTCGAAGAGTAGCCGCTTTCTTTAGGGAGCGAATCCCACCACAAATAATAGGCAAGCTGCCCTACCGCCCTCGAAATGTCCACCTGCCGAGCCAAGGGGGAGGATCGATGCCGTTGCCAACGCAAAGATTTAGGTGCAGCCGTGGTTTGTAACATAACTTCAAGCATTATACCCAGCCGAGGTGGGTAATTGTCGTCAAGTTCAATTCACAGGTTAAAGTGCCAATAGAGTGCAAGGCAGAGTTTCCCATTAATTCTCAAACACGCTCTAATATGAGCGATGAGATCGCTTTAATCTAGATCATTCACCGCATTGCCATAATATCGATCAGATACAAATCGCGAATTATTTTTACTCACCAATTTCGAGATTTTGCGGCAGTAAAATCGTAAAACAGGTTTCATACGATTGAGACCCTTTGACGGGGAGACTCGATGCTGCAATGGTTCCATTCAGGTGCTGTACCAAGCTCTTCACCAGAGCAAGCCCTAACCCAGTGCCTGCGATCGCATTTTGTGTTATCCCTTGACATCGGCGGAACTTATCAAAAATGTGAGGTAGCTCTTCTTCAGAAATTCCAGAGCCAATGTTCGACAACATCACCTGAATCTGTTGTCCGGGTTGCGGTGAGACCTGGAGGAAGACAGTGCTGTTCGGATCGGCATATTTGCCAGCATTGGTCAGCAGTTCCAACAGAATTCGATTAAAGCTCGCCACGTCGGTGTTAAACGTCAGCGATCGCTTCGGCAAATCTATCTCTAGGCGGAGACCCTTGAGCGACCACCGCTGATGGAACGACTGCACCAAATCATTAATGGCTGGGCTGAGATTAACCTGCTGAAACTGGAAAGCAACTTGTTTTGTTTCTAATTCTTGCAGCGCCAACAAATCATTGATCAGACTCGTCTCTTGAACGCACTGTTGCTCCAGAATATTGAGATATTGTTGACGACGATCGGGAGGTAAATCTGCCTCACGCAGCATCCGAATGGCAAGCATCATGCTGGTTAGCGGGGTTCGCAACTCGTGGCTCAGCGTGCTCAGAAACTCATCCATGCGCTGATTCATTTCTCGGAGTTTCTCGATTTGCTTGCGCGTAATCTCGTACAGCTTGGCTTGTAGTTCTAGACTCTGCTGAAGCTGCGCTGTTCGCTCTTCAACGAGCATTTCAACCTGGCGTAGGGTCTCCGTTTGTAAAATGGCTGAACTGACTTGAGCCGCAACCAACTCTACGAGTTCAATTTCTTCTTGCAACCAGGTTCGCGGTTGGCGCTGCTGCAAAGCAATAAACCCTAGTAGCCGATTCTTGCTCTCAAGCGGAATCAACATCAATGACGCCATGATGTCGGGATCAAAAATTGGGGCAATGCCCGTTGTCTCGGTGGGCAACGGAAACGCAGACTTGTTGGAAAAGGCAAAAAACTTTTCGGTTCCATTGAGGGCGGTTTGGCAGATCATGCACTCTGACGCCCAAAACGATTGGCTTGAGAGAGGCTCAGAAGGCTCCGGAGCCTTCAACCCTTCCAAAGAGGCGTGCTGCCATTGGCAGTCGATCATCACCCGTGCCTTAGGGGGGATGCGATCGGCGATACGGAGGCTCTGCCTGGGGTCCCAATACTTCAAGCGCAAGAGAAACGCGCGTTCGGTTTGAAGTGCTTGTGCTGTTCCTCGAATGGCAAGCTGTGACACCTGTGGCAGTTCGGTAGAATTTTGAATCGAGGAGGTCACTTGCCGCAATAATGCTTGGTATTGGGTTTGCCGGTAAACTCGCTGTTGCAGTAAAACCTGGGAAACCGCAACGGCAATGTGATCTGCAATATTTCTCAACGTGTTTGCTTCGGCTTCTGTCCAGTAGTAGCCTACAGCAGCTTCGATATCAGATAGCGGCGATCGCAGCACGCTGATCACGATATTGGTTTGCCCTTGGCATTGGGCTGCGACACTCATCACTGCGCCTGAAAGACCTTCCCGCCGCTGAAGTTCTGGAGTCAAGAGAACCGGTTTGTCGAGTGCTACCGTTGCTATTGCCTCATGATGGGGTGCAACGTCGGTCAACCATGCCTCGCTTTGTGAATCAGCAAACCAGTATGCCAACTGCTCTGCCACCGTGGCGCTTGCCTGCACCGAAATCACACATCCTTCTGCACCAAACGTTTGACTTAAAATTTTTGCCACTTCAGACAGGGCGGTCTCAGGCGACGCAATGCTGGCAACTTGAATCAACTGCCGTGCTGCCGCCACTTCTAAGAGGATATGGCTAGGCTGGCTAGGCAGAGGGTGCGACACCGTAGATTCAACGGGATGGCTAGATAGCGAAGATACACAATCAGATTGAATGAGAAGAACATCTTCTCTAGAGTTGAGGGAGTCCATGACCCATCCCATTACTTCTTGTGGTTCTGGCTTCGATCGTGAAACTCTTGCTTGCATCCTGTCATGAGCCTGTACTTGCAGTGCCTTCAGTCGAATCGCCTCACCTGAACGTAAGTTTGGCAGAGTATCTGCTAGTGACTGGGGAAAAGTTGGCATCTAAAGTTGGTAACTTTTTACCCACGCTTCCTTCATCGTGATCCTTGCTCTCAGGTTACCGTGTGGAGCCATGAACAGTATCCGTAAATTCGCGTGAATGACCCCTTAACGGTGAAAAAGGCAAGGAGGGGTAGGCAGAGTCGGGCGATCGCCGCTGGAAGGTAAGTTGAGGGATAGTGTAAAGAGACAAAATTTACTGGTTTGCTTTATTCTTTCAGTGCTGACATAGTACACTTGAACGAAAATTAGGTGAATCACAGCAGGCGGTTTTGCCCATGAGCTTAGAGCATTCTCCTTCGTCTGGCGTTGTCGGGACGGTTAAAGGGCCGGGGGAAAACGGCAATCAGTATGTATTTATTACGTCAGATAATCGCCATGTCAAAATTGGTGAGTATGTATATTACCAGGTTGCCGAGGCAGGTGAACTGCGCCAAATCTTGGGCAAAATTTCAGATAGACGGCTGATTGAGCATTTGCCAGACCGTATTTTTGCGGATACGGAAATTAGCCCAGATGCGATCGCGGCTCTCGTTGGATTTACTTACACCAATCCTGAGATCTACGAAGTGAGTGTTGATGTGATTGGGTATTTTCACAAGGCACTAGGCTTCATGAACCCTCGAAAGTCCCCCGATCCAGGTGCAAAGGTGCATTTAGCGGACGATGGCATGCTGCGGCAAATTCTTAACCGGAGGCAACCGAAAGAGATCGGCGCGGCGCATATTGGGTCATTGTTGCTGCGAGAAGGAGATGCCGTGCCGATCGCACTAGACGTGAAAGAACTCGTCAGTACGCACATGGCAATTTTGGCAGGAACTGGATCAGGAAAGTCTTACACCGCAGGCGTTTTGGTTGAAGAATTGCTGCTGCCCCACAATCGGGCGGCGGTGCTGATTTTCGATCCTCATGGAGAGTACGGAACCTTGACCGATATGCGGGGGCATTCTGCATTTCAAGGGGTGGATGGCTATTCGCCAACCGTTAAGGTGATGACGCCCGACGATATCAGAATCCGGGTGTCGTCGCTCGATTATTACGATATTTTGACGTTGCTGCCCGAAATGAGCGATCGCCAACAGTCTATTCTCAATAAAGCCTACCGATTGTTGCAGAAACATCGGAAAGGGGACTATCGTTGGGGGGTTCAAGACCTGATCGCGGCGGTGCGAGAAGCCGATATTCAAATCGATGATGATGGCAATGAAAAGTCGGGTTCATCGGCTCCGGCGCTGGAATGGAAACTAGAGCGATTAGAGCGATCGCAGTACTTCCATGCCCTAGAACACAGCATTGGTCCTCAAGAATTGTTTGAACCGGGGCAGGTGACTGTCCTACAAATGAATGAAATTAGCCAGGAAGAACAGCAGGTGATTTGTGCTGCCGTTCTCCGGCAAACCAACCAAGCCCGAATGAACACCCACAAGGGATTAATTTCCAAAGCAGATGAGCATTATTTGCCGTTTCCCGTTTTTATTTTATTAGAAGAAGCTCATCGATTTGCCCCATCGAACGAGCCTTCACGGTGTAAAGGCGTCATCCGAACGATTCTCAGCGAAGGTCGAAAATTTGGGTTAGGCGTCGGGCTGATTACCCAACGTCCTGGAAAACTAGATTCGGATGTGCTGTCTCAGTGCATGAGCCAGTTCATCATGCGGATTGTGAACCCGGTTGACCAAGAGAGCTTGAAATATGGGGTTGAAGCGGCAGGGCGCGATCTGCTGAAAGAGCTTCCCGCTTTGACGAAAGGGCAGATCATCGTGGCTGGAGCGTGTGTAAATACGCCTGTGCTGTGTAAAGTAAGGCAACGGCTCACAAAGCATGGCGGAGAAACCCTGGATGCTCCGGCACTCTGGCAAGATCATTTTCAAGTCCACCATGTCCGGGAACGAGCGATCGAAAAAGCGCCTGTGACCGTGCCTAGCAGAGCAAAAACGGTTCGAGGGCGCAGCATTGACTAGGCAGGGCGTTTACTTAAGCCGTTCTAAGGTAGAGTCTTTATATTTTTGGTAGAGAACGGTGCGATTTTCAGCGATTGCCTTACGAGTATCCGACCCAGGAACAGATGCCATTAATTCAGAGGCTTGTCCCCACAGGGATGCCACCGCTTGTTTTTGTTGAGGGGTTTGAGCGTTTCTCCCTGACTCAGCCGCCCTTTGAGCCAGACGCACCGCGATCGCAAACGGATCTTGAGCCAAATTAGAGGGTTGTGCCCCGCGATCGACAGGGGCAGATGGGGGCGGCGATGAGGAAACCAGCTTTTGCGCCGTGATGACTAACTGAGACTGAGCCATCTCAAGCCCTTGTCCAGATTGCAACGCATGCAGTCCCCAACCTGCGGCTACAACCGCAGCACTGATGCCCAATCCACCAAAGACGCCCTTCGCAAACTGACGCTTTTCACGGGCAGCCTGAGCCGAAAGCGGTTTCCGAAAATCGTCTTTCCGGGAAAACGCTTCTCGCCACTCTTCAGCACTGCGCCGGAAGATATTTTTACGATTGAGAGAAATTTCTTTTGACCACAACACTTGCCCGTCGGGATCGCGATGTATTTCTTCTAACCAGAGTAATTGTTGTTCACGCACGATCCGAGAGTTGATATTGACCCGCCGAATATTTTTTGGGGAAATAGATTCGAGGGTTTTGCGGATGCGATCGGTGAGATAGGTGGGGTCAAGCTGTTCGGCAGTTGGGGCTTCGCAAAGCAGTTGCAGAACGCCACTCGCAAAAATGGCGCGAGTGCGGACTCCAGAATCTGACAGTTTGTCGTTGAGAACTTGAATGATAGCGGCAACACTACCCTGATGAGCCTGTCTAAAAATGTCGTTGGCTGGATTCGCAATCATGGATTTAGCGGTAAACAGTTAAAAAACCCTTAGTTTGGAACCAATACGATAATATATCGTGTGTTTTGACTTTGTAAGCAAAATAATCAAGACCCAAAGCAGTCGTCGTTGAGTTAGCACCCTAAAAAGGCAGTAAGAGTTTGCTTTAGCATGAATTTGCAGACCTAGTTTTTAGTGTAGATGCCGATTATCGTTAAACCGGCGAATTTGCCAAAGGTCAGTATTAAACCGGTTTTGGTTGTCTAAGTTCCAGCGCGATCGGTCGATCCAAAATTCAAATAAAGCGGTGTTTCCGGCACGAAGACGCCAAGAGCGATCGCTTCCCAGTAATTCTGCAATCAAATGCTGCAAAATCCAGCTATGGCTGACGATCCAAATCTGATCTCCATCTTTATGAAGATTTAGTAAACGTTGGATAAAGTGTCGAGCGCGATCGCGGGCTTCTTTCAAGGATTCGGCTTCAGGAATTTGAATCCAGTCGGGCGATGCTTCCAATTTTCGGCACAAATCCGGATAGCGCGATTGTGCCTCTGCCCACGTTAGCCCTTTGAAAACGCCGTTTTGAAATTCTTTGAGTTCTTCGGCATAGTGCAGCGCGATCGCACGACGAATCGGTTTGTCTTCGGGGGGGGCTTCGGTTGTTGAATCAATTAAGTCGCTGACGGTCGAGGGCAGCACCGCAGACTGACAACCAGCTAACAAAATCTCTGTGGTTTGAGCCGCTCGCTTGAGGGGGCTGCTGTAAACATGACTCGGACGCCAAGACTCAGCTAACAAATGCTTTGATAATTTTTCGGCTTGTTGTCTGCCGAGATCGGATAACTCAAACTCTCCATTTCCTTGCATGCGTCTCTCAACGTTACCTTGAGATTGGGCATGGCGGATGAAAAGGAGCTTCAGAACTTTGGACATGGGAAGAGGTAGGAGAGAACGGAGTACAGCGGAACTTGAAAGATAAATCGTTTAAGTTATAGGGCTTGGTAGAGAAAATTTTAATGGGTTTGCGGTGGGCAGGCTGACCTGATTGAGCAAAAGTCCAACTACAATTGCAGAGTAAGAGTCGAGAAAAGCCAGTTTGACCTATGACGCTAGTTAAGTCCACCACGCGCCACATCCACATCTTTACAGCCGAAGTGCAGGACAACGAGTTGGTTCCGAGCGACACCGTAATGACCCTCGATGTTGACCCAGACAACGAACTGAACTGGAACGACGACGCTTTACAGAAGCTATACCGCAGATTTGATGATTTGGTTGAGTTGTATAACGGACAAGATTTGACCGAGTATAACCTACGCAAAATTGGATCGGATCTCGAACATTTTGTCCGATCGCTGCTCAGTCAGGGCGAGATCTCGTACAACCTTAATAGCCGCGTACTCAACTACAGCTTAGGAATGCCGCGTCTAAATGTGGATGATAAAGGTCAGTAGACAAAACGTAGGAGACATGGGATTTTCAGAGGTATTTTAAGGGGCATGCTTCATGCTGAACTCTGATCATCGCATTGCTGTCCTCCTCAATGGAGGCATTCGCGGTACTCAAGGCAAAACGGGGCTAGCGCTTCTTCGCTTTCGACCCGATGCGATCGCGGTGATCATTGATCCCGACTGCGCGGGGAAATCGTTGCGATCGCTGATGAATATTCCTTGCGATGCGCCGATCGTCGCCTCGGTTTCGGCGGCGTTAGCGTATCAACCTGATGTGCTGGCGATCGGCATTGCGCCGTCGGGTGGAGCATTGCCGGATGAATGGCTGCCCGAACTAAAGCAAGCAGTGGCATTGGGCTTATCGATCCTAAACGGCTTGCATACTCGCCTAGGAGATCTCCCAGAGTTTCAGGCCTTACTTCAACCCAAGCAGTGGATTTGGGATATTCGACAAGAGCCTCTGGGCTTAAAGGTAGGAAGCGGACAAGCGCGAGAATTGCCCTGTCGAAGAGTTCTCACGGTAGGAACGGATATGAGTGTCGGCAAAATGTCTACGAGCTTGGCATTGGATCGGGTTGGACAAAAGAGAGGGCTGCGATCGCGCTTCCTGGGCACGGGGCAGGCAGGCATCATGATTGCGGGTGATGGCATTGCGCTAGATGCCGTCCGAGTTGATTTCGCATCGGGAGCCGTGGAACAGTTGGTGATGCGTCATGGGAAAAATTGCGACATTTTGCACATCGAAGGACAGGGATCTCTGTTTAATCCTGCCTCCACCGCAACGCTGCCGCTCCTTCGAGGAAGTCAGCCTACCCATCTGATCTTGGTGCATCGGGCTGGGCAACTCCAGATTCGCAACTTTCCACAGGTCTCAATTCCGCCGCTTAAGGATGTGGTGAGTGTGTATGAAACAGTCACGGCAGCCGGAGGATCGTTTGCTCTAGCAACAGTAGCGGGGATTGCTTTGAACACAGCACATTTAGATCAGGATGGGGCGATGAGTGCGATCGCAACAACCCAAAAAGAAACAGGATTACCCTGCACCGATCCAATTCGGTTTGGAGCAGATTTATTGCTCGATGCCATTCTCGATCGTGAAATCTCGATCGTGAAATAACTTAAACAAAAACTCTCAAATCTTTGGTGGTGAAAACTTCGGTGGTAAAGACTTCAAAGCGGTGGTATGCCACGTTTGGCTCAAATTGGCGATCGCATTGATTTCAGCAAATTGATCTCAGCAAATTGATCTCAGCGCTTTCCGCGAGGTTTCCGGCAGGTGGATTGCCCAGCGCATTGCCGGAATACCGCAATTTACGTTACATTTAGTTAAGATTCTTCTCATTAAAGGGCTTGGAAAATTATTTATCAGTGCAAGCGATACATGATTAAGCTCATCTTGGAGGAATACACTCCCTCTGCATGAGTTCAGAAAAGCTGCCTTTTGAGTACGATCGAGACTTGTCGTTGTAGCCGTGATTGAGGTCGCCAGTTTATGAAATCATCCTGGAGAACAATCCTGTTATGGGCACTGCCTGCCTTGGTGGTTGGGTTTTTCCTGTGGCAAGGATCATTCGCTCCAAACCCAGACGCAATGGGCAACAAAAATGCTGCTAGCACGCGCATGACCTATGGGCGATTCTTAGAGTATTTAGACAATGACCGAATTAAGAGCGTTGATCTGTACGACGGTGGACGTACTGCTATCGTTGAGGCGGTTGACCCCGAACTGGACAACCGGCTACAACGCTTGCGAGTCGATCTTCCCGGAAATACGCCTGAGCTTATTACTCGCCTGCGCTCTTCTAATATCAGCTTAGATTCGCATCCGATTCAGAATGACAGCGCAGTTTGGGGATTGCTGGGCAATCTCGTTTTTCCCATTCTGCTGCTAGGTGGCTTGTTCTTCTTATTTCGCCGCTCTAGCAATGTTCCGGGCGGGCCGGGGCAAGCCATGAGCTTTGGTAAATCGAAGGCACGCTTTCAAATGGATGCTAAGACCGGCGTTTTGTTTGATGATGTCGCGGGCATTGAAGAAGCCAAAGAAGAACTGCAAGAAGTGGTCACGTTCTTGAAAAAGCCAGAGCGCTTTACCGCCGTTGGGGCACGCATTCCGAAAGGAGTTTTGCTGGTTGGTCCTCCGGGGACGGGTAAAACTTTGCTCGCCAAAGCGATCGCGGGAGAAGCGGGTGTCCCGTTCTTCTCGATTTCAGGCTCCGAGTTTGTGGAAATGTTTGTTGGAGTAGGGGCGTCGCGGGTGCGCGATTTGTTCAAGAAAGCGAAAGAGAACGCGCCATGCATCATCTTTATTGATGAGATTGATGCGGTGGGGCGGCAGCGCGGGGCTGGAATTGGCGGTGGCAACGACGAGCGCGAACAAACCCTCAACCAACTGCTCACTGAAATGGATGGGTTTGAGGGCAACACCGGGATCATTATTATCGCTGCCACCAACCGCGCTGATGTGCTAGATTCGGCGCTTTTGCGCCCCGGTCGGTTTGACCGTCAGGTGATGGTAGATGTTCCCGATATCAAGGGGCGTCTTGAAGTGTTGGAAGTTCATGCTCGCGATAAAAAGATTGCCGATGAGGTTTCTCTCGGCGCGATCGCTCGTCGCACGCCGGGGTTTTCTGGTGCAGACCTTGCCAACTTGCTCAACGAAGCTGCCATTCTCACGGCTCGGCGTCGTAAAGAAGCGATGACGATGCTGGAAATTGATGATGCCGTTGATCGGATTGTGGCGGGTATGGAAGGCACACCGCTTGTGGATAGCAAGAGCAAGCGCCTGATCGCCTATCACGAAGTGGGTCATGCGATCGTAGGGACGCTCGTCAGAGATCACGACCCCGTACAGAAGGTGACGTTGATTCCTAGAGGTCAGGCACAAGGTCTGACGTGGTTTACCCCTTCAGAAGATCAAAGTTTGATCTCGCGATCGCAGATTCTGGCCCGCATCAAAGGTGCCCTCGGTGGACGGGCAGCCGAAGCGGTGGTCTTTGGAGAGGCAGAGATTACAACCGGAGCCGGAAACGACCTACAGCAGTTGACCGGGATGGCACGACAGATGGTGACGCGCTTTGGCATGTCAACGTTGGGCCCATTGTCTCTCGAAAGTCAGCAAGGCGAAGTGTTTTTGGGCGGCGGTTGGATGTCTCGCGCAGAGTATTCTGAAGACGTTGCGTCTCGCATTGACGCTCAAGTTCACGACATTGTAGAGCAATGTTATGCAGAAACCTGCAAAATTATGCGGGACAATCGTGAGGTCATTGATCGCTTGGTCGATTTGCTGATTGAAAAAGAAACGATCGAGGGTGATGAGTTCCGGCAGATTGTGGCAGAGTACACGACGGTTCCTGAGAAAGAGCGCTATGTGCCTGTTCTTTGAACTGAGACCCTGAGTTCAAAACTAAATCCAAAACTAAATCAAAGAGTGAGGGGCGGCGTGGGCTGCCCTTCTTTTTTGGAATGACTTTTGCAGATTTGATGAGACGGGCATTAATTTACGCCAATTTGCGGGTCGCTTACGGGTCAGTGCGATCGCAGGTGCCGACAGCAAAAATTCGGCGCAATTTCTGGTCATCAGCGTGGCAAGCTAAAATTCTAATGTAATTCTCTGTATTATTTGTAGTACAATAGCTAGTCTAATCGACATTATTTTTCCATGAAGAGACAGAATTAGCTAGCTCTACTCGCTGGGCGTTCTCAAACGCTTTCTGCTGATGAACGTGGTGCAAGTCCTCTGCTTGCAGAGCATCGAGATCAACGATTAGCTATCTCGCAATTTTTGCTTAAATTCAATTTTCATTGCTGTCAGGGCGACCTACTTTAGCCGCTCTCAGGAGGTTTCATGGCTAAGCTTCAAAATATCGTCTTTTATTTTCGCAACTACTGGAAAGTGACCCTCTTTAGTATTGCGATGATGAGTCTGTTCGAGATTCTCGATTTGTTTGTGCCCTACGCGATCGGGCAAATTCTCAATATTCTTTCTGGGCAAGCCGTTGATCGCCCGATGCAAAGCGTGATTCAGGGAATCGCTCACCTTGCTGGAGCCAGCGATAGCCGCGATCGCACCTTTGCCCTTGCAGTGTTACTCAGTCTTGTGTTTATCATTTCTGTGGGGCGCGCTCCGATTCAGCCGTGGCTTGGGGCATGGTTTTCGTGGGATACGGCGTTTCGGGCGCGGCGTGAAAATGCAGAAAGAGCCATTCAAAAAGTGTTGACACTACCATTGGAGTTTTATGATGAAAACAATCCTGGTCGCATTTCTGCTCGCGTTGCAAAAGGGTTGTCTAATCATACCTGGAGCTATCCTGAAGTGGTTGGGCAACTTTTTCCTCGCTTCTTTCGAGTGATTGGCATTTTCGTTGTCGTTTGGTTTATCGAATGGCGAATTGCTCTGCTGCTGCTCCTATGCTTTGTCGGCATTGTGGGCTTTAACATGCTGGGGCTAAAGCGGCTCTCTGCCCAAGAAGAGAAGCTAGATAAATATATGGAAGATACCGAAAGCCGGACGTCTGAAATTATTACCAACATTAAAACAGTCAAAGCTTTTGCCACGGAAACATCAGAATTGAAACGACAACGGCAACGCTTAGACCGCGAGTTTAAAGTGCTAGATTATCGGATTCACAGAGGCTATGTGAAGCTAGGAATGTATGAACGCACTGTCGTACAGTCCAGTGTTTTCTTAGTATTTGTGCTAACGGTAATGGCAACGGCACAAGGCATGATTTCGTTGGGACATTTCATCACAACTTTCACGGTGTCTAGCATGGCTTTTGCCGAAGTCGAGCCGATCAGCCAAGTGGCAGAATTTCTGGCGCGTCGTTATGGCTCTATGATTCGCTTTCACGAGTTTATGCAGTTGCCCGTTGGAACGGATGCCAGCGCAGTAAGCGTCAGGCGCAACGTCGGTAAAACCAAAGCTTCGAGCAACACCGATCCTTCAATTCCGACCTACCAATTTACGGGAAAAGTTGAGTTTTCTCACTTGACCTTTGGTTATGCTTCAGATCGCCCGGTTCTCAACGACATTAACTTGCTGATCGAACCGTATCAAACCGTTGCTTTAGTTGGGCGGTCTGGTTCGGGTAAATCGACGCTTGTTAAACTTCTGTTTCGCTATTTTGAACCGAATCAAGGCGCAATTTTAGTAGACGGTCAAGATATCCGTCGGCTCGACATTACGGGCTACCGAAAACGGCTAGCGATCGTGCATCAAGAAGTCGATATCTTCAACGGAACGCTGCTGGAAAACCTGACCTATGGCAATCCTGGCGCTTCGATGGAACAAGTGCGCGAAGCCTGTCGCATTGCCCAAGCCGATGATTTTATTCATCAGATGCCCGCCAAATATTCCACCATTGTGGGAGAACGGGGCGTCCGGCTTTCGGGTGGGCAGCGTCAACGGATTGGCATTGCTCGGGCGCTGATTGTTGATCCAGACGTGCTGATTTTTGATGAAGCCACATCGAGTCTAGATTATGAGTCAGAGCGATCGATTCAGTTGGCGATGCGATCGCTGCTGGGAACTCGCACTCTGATCATTATTGCTCACCGGCTCAGCACGATTCGGGAAGCAGACAAAATTGTGGTGTTAGACCAAGGCAACATTGTCGAAGTTGGCAGCCACGAGGAACTGCTTCAGCATGGCGGTATCTATCAGCGCTTGCACGCTCTGCAAGAAACGGGAGAACTCCTTGCCTGATCGAGCGAGGGGAGGGGCGAATGGGTTGAGTGAGATTGCTCTTGTTGTTTCCTAAAAGATGTGGATGAATTGGGTCAAGATTTTGAGAGTTTGATATTGTTTGAGTATCTCACTCATTTCTTAAGAGGACGGGTATCGTCATGTCCCACCTTCGTTCCTGGATCGCCGCACTTTCTGTTGCAAAGCTCCGCCAGATTGCGATCGCACCGCCGCTTGCCATCGGTATTGCTGCCGCGATCGCTCTAGCTTCTACGGCTCCGGTTCATGCTCAGTTTGCGAGTTTTGGTCGCTCGTCTGTCCGCGCTACGCCTTATTTTGGGCAATCGCGATCGCGGATTTATCCCCGTGGCAGAACGGTGATTATTCAACGCCCTGCTCATCGCTATTTGTCTTTTCCGGGGCAAAGCGGGTTTTCGAGCCACCGTCGATCGATCCGGCAGCCGTTCTACCATCGATCGCCCACGGTGATTGTGACGCCCGGAGGCAAAACTCGTCGGGTGATTGTTAATCCCAACCGAATTTACAACAAAATTTACGATGGCAGATCTACCTGTGGCACCGCGATCTATGGCAGCCCGATCCCTAGCCCGATTTTGGTGAACCCTCGCACGGGTTTAGCCTGCCGCTAGCTCAGGAAGCCTTCTTGCTCTAGTTCTTCGATGACTTGCAGTCCGCGTGCATCTCCCACTTTCAGCATTGAGGCTTTGGCATCTTCTCGTACGCTAATGTCTTCATCTTCGGCAAACGACTCGATCAGGGCATCGATGGCGGTGGCATAAATTACGTTGGAGGGCAATTCTCGGCACAGTTCTCCCAACGCCCAAGCGCAGTTACTTCGGATCGCGGCGATCGCGTCTCGCCGTAATCCTTCGATCAACGGTGGCACGGCGGCTACCACCACGTCGTAGCCCAAAACAGACAGTTGGGCTAGAGAGCTTGCCGCCCACAGCCTGACGGCGGAAATATCTGTTTTTAGAGCTTCGGTTAGGGTTTTGAGGGATCTGCGATCGCGGCAATTTCCCAGCGCCCACACGATGCCTTTGCGAACATAGCCGTTCCAATCCTGGTCATATTGCCCGATGAGGGGGTCTACCGCGTCTGGACTGGGATTTCTGCCCAAGGCATAGGCCGCGCTCACACGAACCAACGCGCAGGGATCGGTTAACAGAGAAATGAGGTGAGGAATCGCCCGCTCGTCTTGCAGTTCGCAAAACGCTCTAGTCGCCAGCATCCGTTGCTGCACATCTGCCGCCATCAAGAGAGACAACATCTCGTCAGGATCGGGCTTAGGGATGGCAGACTCATCTTCGATCGGCGCAATGTGATCTAGCGGATCGTCTAGCTCTGCGTCGATGCCGAGTACTGTCAGATTATCATCGCTATACATACAAACACTTTACAGCACCAAGGGAAGTGGAAATAGGGTTTAGAGGAGAGGATGCAAGAAATAGAAATAGAAAATTAATATGAGCGCCAAAAATAGTTTTGCTAAATCACTTTTTGGGGAGGTTGCTTCTTTAGGCAGGTGAATTGGGGCAAGGGTTTTAGCGAATATTCCTCCCCATAGGCAGAAACAAAATAATGTGCGTCTCGACAGATAGGGCAGATCGGTCTATCATGAGGGGCAGCCAGGCACAATTATTTTGGCGAACCCAAGCGAGGGTAAAAACCCTGGGAGGTTTGCCAATCGCTAGAACCACGACAATTCAATAGTTATAAGGTTCTACGTATTTTTGTAAGCAAAAAATAGAGGCATGAAATGAAGGTTAAAACAACCTTTGCCAAATGTCGGGTTGAAAACGGCTCCTAAAGCGAGTTTCAGAGGGCGGACTTTCAACCAAAAAAATCCCGGCAACGGGACTGAAACGAACTCGGTTCAAGGGACTTGATGTAAATTTTACGCTTTCAACCAAAAAAATCCCGGCAACGGGACTGAAACGATGTTGATCGGATTGAGGATCCTGTGGATGTTCTTAAAGTAATATGGCTGGCTAACCTTTCAACCAAAAAAATCCCGGCAACGGGACTGAAACGATGTTGATCGGATTGAGGAATGAACAGGGAACAAACTTTCAACCAAAAAAATCCCGGCAACGGGACTGAAACATATGTTTTTTTTTGAATTTTCGTTAACGCACCAAACTTTCAACCAAAAAAATCCCGGCAACGGGACTGAAACTTTTTATTAGAAAATAGTGATTCCTTGCCCACACACGCTTTCAACCAAAAAAATCCCGGCAACGGGACTGAAACCAATTTGATAAAGCTCATCATCTAAATCGATAGCCCTTTCAACCAAAAAAATCCCGGCAACGGGACTGAAACTATTATTCGGATTTGCTGAAATTTGATGCGACACTTCTTTCAACCAAAAAAATCCCGGCAACGGGACTGAAACGATTGTTTCAAAATGATGGGTATGATGGCATCAACCTTTCAACCAAAAAAATCCCGGCAACGGGACTGAAACCTTTTTTTGGCAAGCAACGTTAATTTACTCCCTACTTTCAACCAAAAAAATCCCGGCAACGGGACTGAAACCAATTAAACTGTTTTAATGATGCTTGGATTTCTTCTTTCAACCAAAAAAATCCCGGCAACGGGACTGAAACATTTATACGTCAAAATAACTTTCGCAAAGGTAGCACTTTCAACCAAAAAAATCCCGGCAACGGGACTGAAACGAATCTTGAGCGCAATAGTGGTTGATGGCAAATCCTACTTTCAACCAAAAAAATCCCGGCAACGGGACTGAAACGACGATTGTACAAACGATCGACGTACAGGGAGAGCAACGCCTCTTAACTTTCAACCAAAAAAATCCCGGCAACGGGACTGAAACACATTTGTAAAACCTAATGTTTCACAAACACTTGCCTTTCAACCAAAAAAATCCCGGCAACGGGACTGAAACTGTTCGCTTTGTTAGAAAAGAAAATTCTATTCATCTTTCAACCAAAAAAATCCCGGCAACGGGACTGAAACGATGGTAGAAATCGCAAGTCTCCAAGCGCAATTAGACTTTCAACCAAAAAAATCCCGGCAACGGGACTGAAACATCGAATCGAAAATCCGATTGTTCAAAAGCTTGCAAACTTTCAACCAAAAAAATCCCGGCAACGGGACTGAAACTAGCCGCAATTTGCACACTATATAAATGTGCTAGACTTTCAACCAAAAAAATCCCGGCAACGGGACTGAAACTAAAATAGTAGCCAATCACCAAACTTATCTCAAGACTTTCAACCAAAAAAATCCCGGCAACGGGACTGAAACCGATGGAAGATTGTAAAATCCTAAAACTGTTTTAGAACTTTCAACCAAAAAAATCCCGGCAACGGGACTGAAACATGATAAACATATTAATTGGCTCCTGTGTGTGTTTTCCTTTCAACCAAAAAAATCCCGGCAACGGGACTGAAACATCATCGGGATATTAGGATTGATATCAGCGCCTTCCTTTCAACCAAAAAAATCCCGGCAACGGGACTGAAACGAGCGTATTGCGGACGAAAACAGCGATCGTTTTTTGTTCTTTCAACCAAAAAAATCCCGGCAACGGGACTGAAACCAAGGCGGAATACCGTTTCCACCTGTTAGCATTATTAGCTTTCAACCAAAAAAATCCCGGCAACGGGACTGAAACTATTTTGAGAAGATTGCACAGCGCCAAGAACAAATTCTTTCAACCAAAAAAATCCCGGCAACGGGACTGAAACTCATCTGTAAAAACTCTCACAACATCACGTAATTCCTTTCAACCAAAAAAATCCCGGCAACGGGACTGAAACATCGAATACTCTTTTGAACTGGCAGTATTTTCATAACTTTCAACCAAAAAAATCCCGGCAACGGGACTGAAACAATTGCCCCATATTTGTCTCTCGCTCAATATTGCCTTTCAACCAAAAAAATCCCGGCAACGGGACTGAAACCCCATGCAGGAATCACTTTCTTAGTCTTACTAAAAACTTTCAACCAAAAAAATCCCGGCAACGGGACTGAAACATCGCGAATTTGCATTAAATTTTTCAAACATTTTAAGCTTTCAACCAAAAAAATCCCGGCAACGGGACTGAAACTTTCAATTGATGAATCCACAGGAAGAACAATATCACCTTTCAACCAAAAAAATCCCGGCAACGGGACTGAAACATGAATGCCCTACTTACACGTTTTTCGCTTATCCTCTTTCAACCAAAAAAATCCCGGCAACGGGACTGAAACCCTGCAAAAAGTTATCAAACATCGTAATAATACTTAACTTTCAACCAAAAAAATCCCGGCAACGGGACTGAAACGATAATAAGCGTCCAGAGTTTCATCCACTTCCTCTCTTTCAACCAAAAAAATCCCGGCAACGGGACTGAAACGAGGGACTTGAAGAGTGGAAGCTGAGGCAAATCCACCTTTCAACCAAAAAAATCCCGGCAACGGGACTGAAACTCCAGACAGTTCACCAGGTGTTCATCAGCTTATTTCTTTCAACCAAAAAAATCCCGGCAACGGGACTGAAACGCGTTAGGGGTCGATGTATTGATTGATTGATTTCTAACTTTCAACCAAAAAAATCCCGGCAACGGGACTGAAACTTGCTTGTTGTGCTTTTACATTTACAGGAATGTATACTTTCAACCAAAAAAATCCCGGCAACGGGACTGAAACTCAGAACCAATTGTTTCAAACACTTCAGACCAATGACTTTCAACCAAAAAAATCCCGGCAACGGGACTGAAACACTGCCCCGTCTAAGTGATGCGACGTCGCAAAATGACTTTCAACCAAAAAAATCCCGGCAACGGGACTGAAACTAGCCTTGGTGCCTTGTTCAAGATAAAAGCTATCGTGCTTTCAACCAAAAAAATCCCGGCAACGGGACTGAAACCTTTTTTAATTTGTTCTTGGCGCTGAGCAATCTTCTCAACTTTCAACCAAAAAAATCCCGGCAACGGGACTGAAACGGGTAACACGGGTTTTTGACGTGTTTTGATGAAGGCTGCTTTCAACCAAAAAAATCCCGGCAACGGGACTGAAACGTTAGCCAGCCATTTTACTTTTAGAACATCCACACTTTCAACCAAAAAAATCCCGGCAACGGGACTGAAACCTAACGATGCGGAAATATACACCATGTTCTTCGCTAATACTTTCAACCAAAAAAATCCCGGCAACGGGACTGAAACAAGAACAAGAGCAGCTTCAAACGATCTATTGGATGAGCTTTCAACCAAAAAAATCCCGGCAACGGGACTGAAACATCTATCCGATTACTGGGATGCAGACGGAGATCGGCTTTCAACCAAAAAAATCCCGGCAACGGGACTGAAACTTTGTAGTGTTTCAGGAAACAATCTTTTAGAAAAAATCTTTCAACCAAAAAAATCCCGGCAACGGGACTGAAACCAGCGAATCATGAATGGAATTATCAAAATCATAAACTTTCAACCAAAAAAATCCCGGCAACGGGACTGAAACATAATATGCAAATTTGGAATGTTACATTGAAAAGCTTTCAACCAAAAAAATCCCGGCAACGGGACTGAAACGCAGCTTAGCAGTTGCTTCAATCTCTGGAACAAACGCTTTCAACCAAAAAAATCCCGGCAACGGGACTGAAACACTCCATCAAAAATGAAGGGAAATTAGTAGGGGACTTTCAACCAAAAAAATCCCGGCAACGGGACTGAAACTAACTTTCTATGGGAAATTAACCACAATGGATCAATCTTCTTTCAACCAAAAAAATCCCGGCAACGGGACTGAAACTGTGGGTTTGGCGAAATACGAAAATGGCACTTGGAACCTTTCAACCAAAAAAATCCCGGCAACGGGACTGAAACATATACCTAAAAACTTTGATATTTCTATTTTTCAAGCTTTCAACCAAAAAAATCCCGGCAACGGGACTGAAACATAACTCTGAGTTGGCAATATCCCAAATTAAAATACTTTCAACCAAAAAAATCCCGGCAACGGGACTGAAACTTTTCTGTAAAACGTTGATAAATATCTATTCTTTCGACTTTCAACCAAAAAAATCCCGGCAACGGGACTGAAACAGAAGTTTCTGAACGAACTGAACTTACGCAGATTCTTTCAACCAAAAAAATCCCGGCAACGGGACTGAAACCCGCGTCTTACTTTAGCTTGGGCATTCCTTCTAGCCTTTCAACCAAAAAAATCCCGGCAACGGGACTGAAACTCCCAGCGACGGGTTAGCTACCCCTCTAGGTCCGAGCTTTCAACCAAAAAAATCCCGGCAACGGGACTGAAACCTACTGAGGGGGCGGTGCGCCAACTGCGACCATCGTCACTTTCAACCAAAAAAATCCCGGCAACGGGACTGAAACGTAGTAGAGTGGTTCTGGCACATAGGCAAACTCACCTTTCAACCAAAAAAATCCCGGCAACGGGACTGAAACCCTCTCACGACAGGCTGACTCCTATCGTGCCCCCTTTCAACCAAAAAAATCCCGGCAACGGGACTGAAACTACCCCGTTGCTTCTTGGGTTCTGGCGGTAGCGCACTTTCAACCAAAAAAATCCCGGCAACGGGACTGAAACAGCCTGTGTCAACTGTAAATCCTAAATTCACGTCTCAAGCTTTCAACCAAAAAAATCCCGGCAACGGGACTGAAACACTGGGTTGTTAACGCTTCCATAATTTCTGCCTAATCTTTCAACCAAAAAAATCCCGGCAACGGGACTGAAACAATGTTGAAGCCACAGATGATTATGAGAATGTTTATTGCTGCTTTCAACCAAAAAAATCCCGGCAACGGGACTGAAACAGATCCTGTGTAAGCTGAGAGCGATCGGGTAGTGATTCCTGCTTTCAACCAAAAAAATCCCGGCAACGGGACTGAAACATCAAATATGGTGCGAGTCGCGGGATAGTCAACGCGACTTTCAACCAAAAAAATCCCGGCAACGGGACTGAAACTAATCAGTTGCTCAATCACCGCTTGATCCGAGGCTGCTTTCAACCAAAAAAATCCCGGCAACGGGACTGAAACGTGAGAGTACTCAATCGTGAGATGCAGCTTTCCGCCCTGCTTTCAACCAAAAAAATCCCGGCAACGGGACTGAAACCGCGGAGTTTCGATAAGCTTTGGAACAGTTTTCAGCTTTCAACCAAAAAAATCCCGGCAACGGGACTGAAACTGATATTGTTGAGTCGTAGAGCGTGCTGAATCAGTCTTTCAACCAAAAAAATCCCGGCAACGGGACTGAAACAGAAGATCGCCTCAGTTGCCACTAAATTCAAGGCTTTCAACCAAAAAAATCCCGGCAACGGGACTGAAACCAGAGTGTTGGTATGTTTGGGGCAACTGCTCAGAGGCTTTCAACCAAAAAAATCCCGGCAACGGGACTGAAACGAATAAAAGCGCCCGGTGCGAGTCTCTGAAGTTGACTTTCAACCAAAAAAATCCCGGCAACGGGACTGAAATTCCTATAGGAATTTGAAGCTACGATCGCGCGCTCAACTTTCTACAAGAAGACTTATCATGTGAAGCTATTGCCGATGGAACAGGTTTATCGATCGCGGAGAGATTGAATCGCGTTGATAACGCAGTGGACAGCGCGATCGCACTCTTCTTCAGTATTAAATCGTCCAATTCCAAATCGCAGGGATGCATACGCCAACGAATCTGTTAATCCTAACGCTTGTAACACATGGGATGGTGCAATCTTTGCTGACGTACATGCAGAACCGGATGACACTGCGATCGCTGGCTGCAATGCTAATAGCAATGCTTGTCCATCTACATTTTCTACACTAACGTTGAGATTTCCTGACAATCGTTGAGTGGCATGTCCGTTGAGATAAACCCCGTCTAAGGTTTGAAGAGATTGCCACATGCGATCGCGCAATCTATTGATCCGCTCTGATTCTGATGGCATCTCTTGCAGAGCAATTTCGACCGCTTTACCCAATCCAACAATGAGCGGCGTAGAGAGTGTTCCGGCTCGTAGTCCTCGTTCTTGCCCGCCCCCGTGAAGTTGTGCGGCAAGCTGCACTCGTGGATTTCTACGACGCACGTATAAAGCTCCGATTCCTTTTGCTCCGTAAACTTTGTGAGCGGTAAGCGACATGAGATCGATCTTCATTGCCTCCACATTGAGGGGAATTTTGCCGATCGCTTGGGCGGCGTCGGTGTGAAAGAGAATGTTGCGATCCTTCGGAGCTTGGCAACGCCAATCGTGGCACAATGCCCCAATCTCGGCAAGCGGTTGCAGCACTCCGATCTCATTGTTGGCGGCCATCACAGACACTAAAATGGTATCGTCTCGCAGGGCTTTTTCTAATGTCACTAAATCCATCAGTCCATCAGCTTGAACTGGCAGAAAGGTAATCTCAAACCCAAGCGATTCTAAATAGCGACACGGATCAAGAACAGCGTTATGCTCGGTTTGCAGCGTGATGATGTGTTTTCCTCGACTGAAATACGATTCTGCAACACCTTTGATCGCTAAATTATTGGCTTCCGTTGCACCACTGGTGAAGATAATTTCTTCTGGAGTTGCACCAATGGCGTTAGCTAAAATCTCTCGTGCCTGCGCGATCGCGGCTTCGGCTTCCCATCCATACGCATGACCAACACTGGAGGCATTGCCAAAATGCTCGGTAAAGTAAGGCAACATCGCAGCTAACACGCGATCGTCAACGGGTGTAGTGGCGTGACAATCGAGATAAATTGGGCGATTCATAAGCGTTACAGCAGTTTCTTTAATGCGATCGTAAACCCTGAAACCACATCTTCGCCATTCAACACAGCATCGGCGGGATACTGGGTGATAGAGCGATCGGCGCGATAAGCGTACGCACATTGATGCTGACGATCGACTAGCCATCCTAACCGAACGCCATTTTCGATATACTCTTGCATCTTTTCTTGCAAAACTTCCAACGAATCAGATTTAGAGCGGATCTCAATCACAAAGTCAGGAGCTAAAGGAATAAACTTATCTTCTTCCTCATCCCAATTGTCAGCCAGTCGCCCTTTTGCAACAAAGGCAGCATCGGGGGAACGAAGCGCCCCATTGGGCAGCCGAAAGCCACCACTTGAGCTAAAAACTTCGCCTAGATCGTGGTCTTCTACCCAATTCAACAGGTAAGCTCCCGCCTTTAGTTCTCGATTACTTGAAATTCCACCCGTTGGAGCCATCGCAACAACTGTCCCATCTGCGTTTTGTTCAAATCGCAATTCCGGGTTTTTAGAACTCATGAGCATCAGTTCTTCATCGGTGACGGTGGATATTGTGTTTTCCATTGCGTTCTCCCGAAATGCAGCTTAAGTTGACTATAAAAGATTTCGGCAAGCTATGGCACAACGTGCAGTTTCTCCAACATTGAGTCAGGCATTGAGTCAGGCGCTGATCGCCCTCGGCAGCAATTTGGGCGATTCTTACACTATTTTAGAATCTGCTTTAGAAACGTTAAATCAAATCCCAGGAATTCAAGTAGAGGCGCGATCGCAGTGGTACAAAACAAAACCGATCGGACCGCCTCAGCCCGATTATCTCAACGGATGCGCCTTGCTTCAAACCATCTTCACACCGCCTCAGCTACTTACTCAATTGCTCACGATCGAAACTCACTTCGGTCGCCAACGCCACGAACGCTGGGGCGCACGTACCCTTGACTTAGACCTACTCCTGTTTGATGATGTAATCCTGCAAACCCCTGATTTGCAAATTCCCCATCCTCGGATGGCTGAAAGGGCATTCGTCCTCGTGCCCCTCGCCGAGATTGCCCCAAATTGGGTCGAGCCGCGATCGCAGCGCTCAATTTCAGACCTTGCCCATGCGATCGACGCCGCCGACATTCAACCGTTCCCCTCCTCATCCCCCACCCCCAAAAAACCAATGCCTCTGGGTTCAGAACCACCCCAACTTCTCAAACAACGCCTCACCTATAAAGGTCGCAAATTTGGATTTGAAGTCAGCCGGTTACGTTTGCCCAACCAATCAGAAGGCGAGTGGGAATGTATCCGTCATCCCGGCGGGGCGTTGGTCATTCCCGTAACCTCCGAGGGCAAACTCGTCTTAGTCAAGCAATATCGCTTTGCCGTGCAAGGACGCTTGCTAGAGTTTCCTGCTGGAACCGTAGAACTGAGTGAAAAACCGTTAGAAACGGTGCAACGTGAAATCGAAGAGGAAACTGGGTATCGAGGCAAGCAATGGCAGAAGTTGGGTGAATTCTTCTTGGCTCCGGGCTATTCAGATGAAGTAATTTATGCGTTTTTGGCAACAGATTTAGAACCGTTAGAGCATCCTCCTGATCAAGATGAAGATGAGGATATTGAAACCGTCTTGATGACGCCCGAAGCTGTTGAGAAGGCAATTTATGTAGGCGATCTGAGCGACTCGAAATCAATTTCGAGCTTTATGCTGGCACGTCCGCTTCTGTTCGGCAGTGTGTAGGGCACAACACAGCAGGATTTGCTAGGGTAAAGGCGTTGGTAACGCTGTGATCCCCCTAGTATGTCTGATTTAGTTTTGTTTTGGCATCGTCGAGACCTGCGAATTTCGGATAATCTAGGCTTGGCAATGGCGCGGCAACGTAGCCCCAAAGTCGTCAGTGTGTTTTGTCTCGATCCCAATATTCTCGATCGCGATGATGTTGCCCCTGCCCGCGTGACCTATATGATCGGCAGTCTGCGATCGCTCCAAGATCGTTATGCCCAAGTCGGCGGACAACTCTTCATTCTCAACGCCGATCCGCGCCAAGGGGTTCCTCAGTTAGCCACAGCGCTAGGGGCGAAAGCGGTATTCTTTAATTGGGATGTCGAACCCTATGCTCATGAGCGCGATCGCGCCGTGATCTCAGCCCTCAACGACGCCAAAATCGAAGTCACAACCTGCTGGGATCAACTGCTGCACTCGCCCGAAGAAATTCAATCGGGTTCCGGTGCCCCCTACACCGTTTATTCACCGTTTTGGAAGAATTGGAGCAGTAAATCAAAAGCTGAGCCTGCACCCGATCTCAAGACGGTAGAAGGTTTATCCGACCGCGAACTGGCAGAGGCACAATCCGCAGGAACGATCGCACTGCCCACCGCAAAAGAATTAGGCTTTGTTTGGGATAATCCCTTGATGCTCGATCCCGGAGAGCAAGCCGCACAAGAGCGGTTAGACGAATTTTGTTCGCGCGCGATCGCAAACTACCGAGACCAGCGCAACTATCCCGCTCAACTTGGAACCTCGCTCTTGAGTGCCGCCTTAAAATTTGGTGTGATCGGCGTCCGTACGCTGTGGGCAGCAACGGTTGATGCAACCAAACAGAGCCGCAGCGATGAAACGAAAGAAAATATTCGCGTGTGGCGGCAAGAAATTGCCTGGCGAGAATTTTATCAACATGCGCTGTACTTCTTTCCCGAACTCGCAGAAGGTGCGTATCGAAAAGTATTAAAAACCTTTCCGTGGGAGAACAACGAGACATATTTTCAAGCATGGTGCGACGGGAAAACCGGATATCCCATCGTTGATGCTGCCATGCGCCAGATGAACGAAACCGGTTGGATGCACAATCGCTGTCGCATGATCGTTGCCAGTTTCCTCACTAAAGATCTCGTTGTTGATTATCGTTTAGGCGAGAAATATTTCATGCAACGGCTCTACGATGGTGACTTATCAGCCAACAATGGTGGCTGGCAGTGGAGTACATCGAGCGGCATGGATCCGAAACCGTTGCGAATTTTTAACCCAGCGAGTCAGGCAAAAAAATTTGACCCTGATGGTGAATATATTCGAGAGTGGCTGCCAGAATTGCGGCGAGTTGAAACCGAGCATTTGATTGCTGGAAAAATCGATGATGATGAGCGCGATCGTGCAGGCTACCCAAAACCGATCATTGATCACGTCGTGCAACAGCGCAAATTCAAAGAGATGTATCAGCAGCAAAAGCAGATAACCACCGAAAACGGCTAGCTGACAAAGCTGTGTATAAAAAATAGTCCATACATAAAAAAGGGGCGTTCGAGTGAACGTCCCGACAGAGCGTATGGAGTGCTGCAAAAATGTTACACAAGCTGACGTTGCTCTGCTTCTAGCAATGCTAACAGCGCTTGGTCACCCGTCTCTTCGGCAATTTGAATGCGACGCTGTAGATTGCGCTCTAGGTTTGCCCGATGCACCGCCGCCAAGTCTCTAGACCCTGCGATCGCATAAGAGATGCGATCGGGCACGCTGACAGGTTGGTTGACGCTTCGGGTCGAACGGGCGATCGCCATCCGCTCTTGGTTGGCAAGGTAGTAGCGATCGCCGCGATAGCTCAACTGGTAAGCAGACCGAGGGATATAAGTTGTCTGTGCAGGTTGAGTTGGGTCAAACCGATAGGTGCTACCGCGATAGGCTAAAACAAACGGCTCTCGAACACTATCAAATCGCTGAGCGTCAATGCGGCTAGGATGCGTTGGGTCAGCTTCGTAAGTGGAACCACGGTAGGTTAATTTCATAATCGCCTCTGAGATAAGCAGCGTAGGTAGGGTGATGAGGCGCGTTCCTTCAGGAGAACTCCTTACTTCCGTCTTGTTCGGCTTTTGCGTACTAAAGATGAACGTATCTATCTGTATTATAAGATACCCTTTTGGGGGTTTTATAAGATAATACAAAGCTATACAAATCTAGATTCGCTCACAATCTATCTAATACCAAATTAATCTGTAAATGCTACAGACGTGCGATCCCAACCCCTCCTGGGTCAGGAGAGGAGCCGGAAAGTCTCTCCTGAGCAAGGGGGGATGCCGTAGGCAGGGGGGCGAGGAGATCTGTCGCAGTGAAAAATCAATTGGGTATAAAAGTCTTAAAAATGCGGGATGACGAAAAGCTAGCTGCCTACCCTACTTTTCTATTGAGAGTTAGATCTATCGAGAGTTAGACTGCGATCGCGGTGGGGATCAGTACCGTAAGCAAGGACGGTACAAAAAATAGCTATGCACATTCATACGCCCGATTGGGTCAAACACGCAGTTTTCTACCAAATTTTCCCGGATCGCTTTGCCCACAGTCAAACCCCACACAAGCGCTTGCTCGAAGGTGCTCGGTGGGAAGATTGGCACGCGATGCCGACGCTGCAAGGCTACAAAGGCGGCGACTTGTGGGGCGTGATCGAAAAGCTCGACTACCTTCAAGATTTGGGCATCACCGCTATTTATTTCACGCCGATTTTTCAATCTGCTAGCAACCATCGCTACCACACCCACGATTACTATCAGGTTGATCCGCTTTTGGGTGGCAATGCGGCGTTTCAAGCCCTGTTAGACGAAGCGCACCGACGCAAGATTAAAGTTGTGCTTGATGGCGTGTTCAATCATTCAAGTCGCGGCTTTTTCTTCTTTCATGATGTATTAGAAAACGGTTCTCATTCGCCCTGGGTAGATTGGTTTAGAATTCATGAATTTCCCGTCAATCCTTACAACGGTGACTATCCCGCTAACTATGAAGGTTGGGCAGACAATCGAGCACTGCCCGTGTTCAATCACGACAATCCTGAAGTGCGGGAATACATCATGGAGATTGCCGAACATTGGATTAAGTTGGGCATTGATGGCTGGCGGTTGGATGTGCCGTTTGAGGTGAAAACGCCAGGATTTTGGCAAGAGTTCCGCGATCGCGTTAAAGCCATTAATCCAGATGCTTATATTGTGGGCGAGGTGTGGCACGATTCACGCCCCTGGCTCGATGGCACTCAGTTTGACGGCGTAATGAATTATTTGTTTACTGGCCCGACGATCGCGTTTGCCGCCGGCGATCGCGTTGTCATGGAACAAGTGCAAAGCCGTGATTATCAGCCCTATCCACCCTTGTTTGCACCAGAATATGCCGACAAAATGCAAGCATTACTCAACCTCTATCCTTGGGAGATTCAACTCACGCAGCTAAATTTGCTTGCTAGTCACGATACAGCGCGGCTGATGACCATTGCAGGGAGCGATCGCGCTAGCGTCCAGCTTTCTACGCTATTACTACTCACATTTCCGGGTGCGCCTAGCATTTACTACGGAGATGAAGTTGGGCTACCGGGCGCGATCGATCCAGACTCCCGACGCGGCTTTCCCCTCGAAGCCAACTGGGATACTGAGATTTATGAGTGCCATCGTCAGTTGATTGCTTTGCGCCATGCTCACCCGGCATTGCAGACTGGAGAATATAAGGTTATTTATGCCCAGGGAACAACCTATGTCTTTGCGCGCTTAGCCCAGCGCCAACCTTCAAAGGAACTCGCTCAATCAAACGCTGAACCCTCGATCGGTTCTGATGAAGTGATTGTTGCCCTCAATGTCGGCACCTCTAAGGTAAACGCTCAGATCGACTTGTCGAATCTGGGGCTAATGTCAAAACCAAATAAGATTCTCTACGGTTCTGCCTCTATGGAATGGGCAGAAGAAGCCCAGTTAACGCTGAGGTTGCCCGCCCGATCGGGGTGCATCTTAGCCCAGGTTTGATCTCTATACGAAGGTAGAGAAGCAATCTTGCTTTAGGCACGATGGCGAGCCAATAGGTCTTGGCTACTATTACGTTTGAGATAAAAATTTAGGAGTTATTCATTATGACATCCGAGCAAAACATTGATGTGAGCAATGCCCAAGGTGAAACTGGCGATCGCGCTAATTCAAACCCCCAGCTTGACGCTAACGAAAAACAGCTAGAGCTTGTAAACAAGCAAGGAGATGGAGTTGACCAGGCTGATTTAGCCAAGCCCCAGACCTCGGCAGATCGCGAAGCTGCGAAACGCGATGATGTGGATGAGCAAGGCAAGGATAAGCTACCGTCCGAGGTGACGGATAAGCTGATGGATGGTGCAGACCAAATTTTTATGGCAGCCTTCAAAAATGGTCAGGGCGATGGTCTGAGCCGCGAAGCCGCTCTTCAAGTGGCGTGGAATAGTATCAAACAAGGCTTTGTCCGCCATGATGATGGCAGTTGGCATCGTAAGACATCGCCGGATGATCGAGTCCTTGGTTCTGGTGTGGGCGGCAGTGCCAGCTAAGGTGTAACCCCCTCCGCTAGGATTTAGTGCGATTTCGCTTGGGTCTCCCCCACTTACACTCAGCAACACGGTAGAGACGAAATCCAGCGTTTCTACCGTTTTTAGGTGCCAAAACTTCCGGTGGCTTAATCTACCCGTTCTAGCTGCCAAAGAATCTGATTGCCTTCCCGACGAACTCTAGACACAACCCAATTGCGCCATACCCAGTTATCACCCCGGCTAGTGACCGCACTGGCGTTGATATCCATGAGATCTGCAAGTTCTGAACTTGTGATTAGGTAGCCTTTGGCAGCAATCTCGTCTGCCATGTGCAGCATATCAACCGAGTTACGCAAATTGGCAACTCGAATTTCGCGAGGAACATTATCTAAACTGTCGTTAGGTTTGCTCTCGTCGGAAGTAGCCACGCTTAGGGATTGAGCGTCTATCATGTCTAAATTAGCCCCCTGTTGATGAGAATCGAGGGTTTTCAATTCAGGGATCTTCCCTAAGGAAAAGGCGCGGGCGATCGCATCACATCGCTCATTGCCCACGTCGCCTGAATGCCCTCGAACATAACGCCACTCAACTTGACTCGAATTGAATTGATCTAGTATCTCCCATAATTCTTGATTCAGGACGGGCTTTCCGGTCGAGGTTTTCCAGCCTTTTTTCTTCCAGCCGCCAATCCATTTAGTGATGCCGTTTTTGACGTATTCGCTGTCTGTGTAAAGAATAATGGGGTCACGCTGCCCAGAGTCGGCAAGATAGCTAAGACCCGCGATCGCGGCTTGCATTTCCATGCGGTTGTTGGTGGTGTCTCTCTCGCTGCCGCCCAATTCTTGCACGGCTCCGCCTTCAAAATAAATCACCGTTCCCCAGCCGCCAGGTCCCGGATTGCCAGAACATGCGCCATCGGTGTAGATGGATTGAATTCGATTGAAAGAGTTCATCTGTATCACTGTTGCTGTGAGGTATTTAGACTATCACAGAAGCGCTTGAAGATACCTTTTTTGCCTGCATGAAAGCATAGTTCTTGAAAGCCTAGTAGATTGTCAACGTTGAGTGGATGGGTAGAGGGGTGAGATGGGTAGATGGAGATGTTACCCATCCACTCATCCACCCATCCACTCATCGATTCCCAGTGTCATCATTTCAATCTTGACAGACCACTAGTTCTCATAGCCAGATTTGCCCTCACCTCTGCATCTTGAGAGATGAGGTTAAACAATTGCTCATAAACAATCATAGGACTTACGCATTTGAAAAACCGTTGCGTAAGTCCTGAATCACTCAAACGATGAATCCTTTGGCTGCGATCGCAGATGGGTTGAGTAAAGTTGTTCTAGCGATTCCTCCACCTGATCGCCTTGGGCGATCGCTAGCACATAGGGCATTGCTTCTGCCCAGGTCAACGGGCTGCTTACATACGCCTGCGCGATCGCAATCACCAAATCTTGATGTTCATTGCCTTCGGCTGCCGTCATCATGTTGTGCTCGATGTCTAACGTCTCATCAAAACAGATATACCAGCAGCGTGACTGGTGCTGAAGTGCCCTGTGGAATAAGGTTTCGAGATCGGATAGATTAATGGCGCGATCGCGCTCACTGGTCACCACTAACGAAGGCGCGATCGGGCGCGTTTTTAGCTGTTCTAGCAGGTCTTGCCCAAACTCTAGAAAGATTCGCAAAGCAGGCATTCTAAAGCCTGGATAGCCAAAACTCACCACTTCTGGGTCTGGTCGCCAGGTGAAGTAGATATCCAACGTTTGCACGACCCAATCGACGAGCACATTGGTATTCGCGTAGTAGGGCGAGAACAGCAGCGCTCGGTCGATGACTTGGGGATATTCAACAGCGAGCCACATTGCCAGCGTTCCCCCGCCAGAAAGTCCGCCGACTACGACTGCTTCACCAAAGTATTTGGCATACTCTAGCCACTCGATCGCAAAAGTTTGATAGATGGAAATGTCTTCTGGTAATGGCGGCGGGTTCTCTGGGTTCCAGTCTCCGGCTTGCCCGTGCCCTGGCATGAGGGGAATGATAACGTTGTGACCTGCTTGAAATAAGGCTTCTGCAATGGGAACAAACTGCTGCGGAATCGCTGTAAAGCCATGAAAAAAGAGAATCACTTTTTCGGTGGGCTGCGATCGCAAAAAAAATCGAGACCGACTCGATTCACCGTTTAACCGTAGGGTCTCTTCGTGCGATCGCGTTTTTTCAATGATTTCCGTTGCCCTTGCAGAATAGGTTGCCATAATGTTTAGCGTCTAGTGCTTGTCAAGATTTGCGATCGTAATATAAAAGTTCAATCAATGTGCGATCGCACGGCTCAGAACATTTGCACTCCCAAAACGTTAGGCTCTAGTTTCTCCAAGCATCAAGGCGGTTATTCGTAGTGCTGTTGAGATTCCCAAGTTGTCAGTAAACACCGCTCCAGCAGTTCGACTCTATAGTGATACCAAAACCGCTTAGGGCTCAAGATCAGAGGGCAAACTTGGTGGAACAACGGCTGATTGAGATATTGCCAAACCGGAAACTGAAGCTTATGAGATACGAAGAGCATGAGGATTAGGTCAGGGTAGGAGTGATGGGCAACCCCTCGTAGAGCCAAATTCATTCTTGTGACTTGAAGAGCGCCTTCATCACCGAATCACGAATGACGACTTACTTTGTTTGCCTTCTCTAAGATGCCCAATTCGCTGTTTCACTCTCTTGGTAAGGATCGCGGAATCTGATCAAAAAATGAGTGAACAAAGATCTGTAATTCTTGGGATGAAGATTTGGAGGTCGAGCAAATAGCGCCTTAGTTGGCAAAAAGTGTGAGCAGCGATCGCCCCAAATAGGCATACTGATCCAGCGTGTTGTAGAGTTGTGCCGAAATTCTCACGAGTCGCTTGGGTGGGTTGGGATAGGGCACAATGGGGACTTCGATCTGAAACTCGTCCCACAGGGCATTTTGAAGCTGAGTGTAAGACCCATCCGGCAGGGGAATTGTCGCTAGTGAACCGAGCATCTCTTCTGGGCAAGGTGGCTCAACCTGGAGCAGATCGCAGAGCAACGTTCGTGCTGCGATCGCTTTGTCTCGGTTGTTAGCTCTCAATTCTGCCCAGCCTCCTGGCAAAAGCAACCCCATCCACTCAATTGCCTTGGCAACGCTGAGATAAGCGGTGGGGTCGTCGGTTCCCATCCAATCAAACTCCAGTTGAAAGCGAGAGCGACCTTCCCCCAAAGGAGCAACGCCAACGCGCCGAGGAGAATTTGCCCCATGACTAATCGTGAGCGGGCGAATGGCATCTTGTCTGTCTCGCTGAACATAGAGAAACGCCGCTCCTTTAGGGCTGCAAAGCCATTTGTGACAGTTTCCGGTGTAGTAGGTTGCGCCAATGTCGTGGAGACTGAGCGGAACCATGCCCGGCGCGTGGGCACCATCGACTAGCGTCTCAACACCTCGTTGAGTGAGGGCTTGGACAAGGCGTGCGATCGGCAAGACTAACCCTGTCTGACTGGTAATGTGATCGAGGAGAGCTAACCGCGTTTTTGACGAAACGGCTTGCAAAATAGGTTCGATCACTTGATCAGCAGAGGCGATAGGGTAAGGCACATCCGCAATAACAACGGTTGCTCCTGTTCGCTCTGCTACAAAATCAAGTGCATTGCGGCACGCGTTGTATTCCTGATTGGTGGTCAAAAGTTCGTCATTAGGGGTGAAGGGGAGCGATCGCAGCACCGCATTTACCCCAGTCGTCGCGTTTGGAACGAAGACTAGATCTTCAGACGCGCTACCCACAAATTTAGCCAGGGTTTGGCGGGTCTCGTCCAACAGCGTTTCAAAATCTCTTGAGAAAAATAAAAGAGGCTGCTGCTCTAATCGCTGCCGCAATGTTTGCTGAAATTCTAAAACCGGGATCGGACATGCCCCAAACGACCCATGGTTGAGGAATGTAACCTCTGAATCCAGCAACCAAAGCTGCCTAAAGTCAGAAGGCTGAAGTTTGCTGCTGTCATCCGCCTGTGCGCCAGCCTTGCCGTGAGGCATACTCCCGCTTTTGTCCCCTTCTAATAAACTCCCCAGGCAGGATTCGAACCTGCGACCAATCGATTAACAGTCGACCGCTCTACCACTGAGCTACTGAGGAACGTTGCTCTTCGCGAATATCATAATAACGACAAACCTGAAACTTTGGCAAGGTTTTTTGTGAGGATTCAGTAATTCTCAGGGCGAGTTCTGGTAATTCAAACCGTTGGAATGGGGTAATGCATGGCTGTCTAGATGCTTGCCGCAGTAGATACAGTGCAGTAGATGCCGATGCCAAGCTCGTGTCTATGGCTTCCTGCTCTATAGAGTAGGGAGTAGAGTAGGGAGTGACTCAGCATCAAGGCAGGTTTTCTGGCAATTTCATTCGCTACCAATCTCCCTCGTAGTGAAGTTTTGTGACAGTCCTGCTCAGCCTCTAGAATAGAGAAAGTTCTCAATACGGTTTGCAGGTTTTCGCCTATGTCAGTTTTGGCGGTCATTCTTCTTTTAGCGGTTCTCATTTTTGTTCATGAGTTGGGTCACTTCTTAGCGGCGCGGCTGCAAGGAATCTATGCAAATCGCTTTTCTCTTGGGTTTGGGCCGATCGTTTGGAAATATCAAGGCACGCAGACTGAGTATGCCCTTCGTGCCTTACCCCTCGGTGGCTTTGTCGGATTTCCCGACGATGATCCAGATAGCAACATTCCACCAAACGATCCAAATTTGTTGAAGAATCGCCCCGTGCTGGATCGGGCGATCGTTATTAGTGCAGGCGTGATTGCCAATCTTCTGTTTGCTTACCTCGTTTTGGTCGCTCAGATGGGATTGGTGGGAATGCCAAGTATTCAATACAATCCTGGCGTCCTGATTCCCAAGGTGATGCCTCAAGATGTGGCAGCCCAAGCCGGGGTGCAAGATGGAGATGTGGTGCTGGCGATCGATGGCAAGCCGGTTCCGTTTACCCAGCGCGAAACTTCGACCTTGGAAATTTCGACCGAAGCCACCACAGCCCTAAGAAACGCAATCGAGTCTCATCCCAATCAGCCCCTCAACTTGCTGATTCGACGTCAGAACGACCAGGTTAACCTGACTGTAACCCCCAAGGAAGCTGAGGGCAAAGGCAGAATCGGCATCCAACTCCAACCCAATATCCAACCTCAACCCGATGGCAAACTTACTTACTACAAGCGCACGAGCACCGTCTTGCAGTTGTTTAGCTGGGCAGCGGATGAGTTTCAGCAAAATGTTGTCCGTACGGTGCAAGGCTTTGGGCAACTTTTGAGCAATTTCAGTACGACTGCCGAGCAGGTTGCAGGTCCGGTCGCGATCGTAGCAACGGGCGCTAGAATTGCCCAGTCTGATGCCTCTAGTTTGTTTAACTTTGCCTCCCTAATCAGCATTAACCTTGCCATCATCAATATTTTGCCGCTGCCAGCATTAGATGGCGGACAGCTAGCCTTCTTGCTTGTCGAAGGGGTACGGGGCAAGCCTTTGCCCAATCGCATTCAGGAAGGGGTCATGCAAACGGGCTTGGTGCTGCTGCTTGGATTAGGCGTTTTCCTGATCATTCGAGATACTGTCAACTTGATCCCCCAGTGAGCATCACTCGAAAAACTTCCGCCAAAAAACAGCGTGCCCTAGAGCTTCTGATGCGACTGAAACATCTGTATTCTGACGCGCCCTGCACGCTAGATTACGATACTCCGGTGCAGTTGATGGTTGCCACTATTCTGTCGGCTCAGTGCACCGATGCCCGGGTGAATCTGGTGACGCCTGCCTTGTTTTGTCGCTTTCCGGATGCGGCAGCCTTGGCAGGAGCAGACCTATCAGAGCTAGAAGAACTGGTGCGATCGACAGGCTTCTATCGAAATAAGGCAAAAAACATTCAGGCGGCGTGTCGCATGATTGTGGAAGACTTTAACGGCAGCGTTCCCCAAACGATGGAAGCGTTGCTCAAGCTTCCGGGGGTGGCCCGAAAAACTGCTAATGTCGTGTCGGCTCACGCCTTCGGGGTGAATCTGGGGGTCACGGTCGATACCCACGTCAAGCGGCTTAGCTATCGATTGGGCTTGACCAACCATACCGAACCGGTGAAGATCGAGCGGGATTTGATGAAGCTGATTCCGCAGCCCGACTGGGAAAATTGGTCGATTCGGTTGATTTATCACGGGCGTGCTGTGTGCAATGCTCGAAAACCAGAGTGCGATCGCTGTGCTCTGGCTGACCTTTGCCCCTCTGCTTTTCTAGCCGCGCAGCCTGAGAAAACCGTAGCAGCCCAGGGATAAACACAGGGATAAACAGGGATAAAAGGGGTTGTTCGTTGAAGATCAGCTAGCTATTCCACAGCATTATTGAGTACAATCAGAAACAGTGTCTTTACAACAAGGTTCAAAATCGATTCATGGCTAAGAAGAGCATGATTGAGCGCGAGAAAAAGCGCCGCAAGACGTTTGAGAAATATGCTGAGAAGCGGACTGAACTGAAAAACCAGTTTGAGGCGGCGACGTCTCAGTCCGAGAAGTTAGAAATTCACCGCCAAATTCAGCAGCTTCCTCGCAATAGCGCTAGAGTCCGCCTCCGCAATCGCTGCTGGGTTACGGGTCGTCCGAGGGGGGTATACCGGGATTTTGGGCTATCTCGCCACTGCATTCGTGAGATGGCGCACCAAGGGCTGCTTCCGGGGGTAGTCAAGTCTAGCTGGTAGTCAGCGTTGGGGTTTGAGGAATAGATTCGTAAATCCTTGAGCCTCAGTGCGTCTCCGGTTTCTGCTTATTGCCCACAACAGCGATCGATGCCCAAGCTGTCGAGCAGCAGGTCGCTGACGGCATTGGCGATCGCAAACTCGCTGTAGAAACTTTGAGAAAAATCGAAAGCCTGCATTTCAGCAATAATCGCCATCACTAGAGCACCTAAGTCGTCTTCTCCCTCCATTCGCTGTCTGACAAAAATTTGTGCAGCGCGGCGAGCAATGACTTGATTAATGATTTCTGGTAAAAATTCTGTATCTAGCCAGTGCTGGAGCTTTTGTTGTAGCCATTCTCCTTCTCGCTCTGGGTGATGAGCAGGCGGTAAAGTAATGGACGGGATCGGTTCAACCATTGAAGGGTCGCTCTTAACAAAGCTATCTAGACGAAAACTATCTAGACTATAACGCTCTTGTTCTCCTCTATCTATTAAATATCGTCTCGGTTCTGCCTCATGCTAATTGACGTGCCATCCATTATCGAGGGGTATGCCCAAGGGTATTTCCTGATGGCAGATGAATCAGGAGCAGATTTAGCGTGGTATACGAGTCGTGAACGGACGCTGATTCCGCTGGATGAGCAATTTCGGTATCCGCGATCGCTCCGGCGAATTCTCAATCAGGAGCGGTTTTCGGTGGCGATCAATCGGGACTTTAACGCCGTCGTGGAAGGGTGCGCCGATCGAGACATCACCTGGATTTCACCAGAGCTAAAGAAAATTTATTGGCGGCTTTACCAAGAAGGCTGGGCTTACAGTTTTGAGACGTGGCAAGGGAATGAGTTAGCTGGCGGAATCTTAGGTCTGGCGATTCAAGGGGCATTTATTGGCGAATCAATGTTTTATCGGATTCCAGACGGCTCGAAAGTGGCGATGGTTAAGTTAGTCGAACACTTGAGAACGAAACAGTTTGTGCTGTTTGATGCCCAGATGATGAATCCGCATTTAGAACGGTTTGGGGCATTTCGAGTTGGTGGACGGAGATACAAGGATTTGTTGCGGCACGCGTTAGAGCGCGACTGCGCGATCGTGTGATGGGATGAACCCGCATCAGTTTCACCAGTGCCTTTTCTTGGTGCCCTAATGGTTAACTTTATAGGTTCTCGGCTAGGCTTTCATACCCAATTAATCTGTAAATGCTACAGATGTGCGACCTCCCCCAACCCCGCCTAAGTCAGGAGGGGAGCCGGAAAGTCCTTCCTGAGCAAGGGGGGATGCCGTAGGCAGGGGGGGCGAGGATCTGTCGCCGTGAACAATCAATTTGGTATTAGTATGGATTACGCGATCGCACTCAAGTCTCTTCGGGCATCTGATCCAATCTTAGGACAAGTGATTGATCAGATTGGTTGTTGCACATTAGATCAGACCCAGCATCCTGGAGATTTACTTTATTCTCTATCGCGATCAATTATTTATCAACAGCTTTCTACAGCATCAGCAACAGCAATTTATCAACGTTTTACACAACTTTATGCGGGTCAAGCATTCACATCAGATGCCATTCTCAGCACACCTGATGAAACGCTGCGAGGAGTAGGGCTTTCCCGTCAGAAAATTGCCTATCTCAAAGACCTAGCCCAGAAAATATCTGATGGGTTACCCGCGATCGCAGACTTAGAATTACTGGATGATGAAACCATTATTCAGACCCTAACGCAGGTGAAAGGAATTGGAAGATGGACGGTGCACATGCTGCTGATCTTCCGGTTGCACCGTTGGGATGTATTGCCAGTCGATGATTTGGGAATTCGGGCTGGAATTCGTCGAGTGTATCAACTAGCAGAGCTACCCAACAAAAAAACCGTCGAAGCGATCGCTCAACCGTGGAGGCCCTATCGTACGATCGCGAGTTGGTATCTTTGGCGCGCTCAAGATAATTTGTGATGACAAGGTGGCACCAACGGGTAAATCAGCAGTAGACTAACGTTTGCGGCTTCACAGCCATCGATTCTATTCCGCAATGCCGATCTATTTTTAGGAGCAAGTCATGGACGTTAAAGCTGCCGTCGCTTACGAAGCTGCCAAACCCCTCACGATCGAAACTGTACAGCTAGAGGCACCTAGAGCCGGAGAGGTACTGATCGAAATCAAAGCGACGGGCGTGTGTCATACCGATGCTTACACCTTGTCCGGATCTGATCCTGAAGGCTTGTTCCCCGCCATTCTAGGGCACGAGGGTGCCGGAGTTGTAGTTGAGGTTGGTGCAGGCGTCACCAGCGTTAAGCCGGGCGATCATGTGATTCCGCTATACACTCCAGAATGTCGCAACTGTGACTATTGTCTAAGCGGCAAAACCAATCTGTGTCAGGCGATCCGGGTAACTCAAGGAAAAGGACTCATGCCCAATGGGACGAGCCGCTTTTCGATTGGTGGAAAGCCGATTCTGCACTACATGGGCACGTCTACATTTGCAAACTACACTGTTTTACCTGAAATTGCCGTTGCTAAAATTCGCAACGATGCTCCGTTTGAAAAAGTGTGCCTGATTGGATGCGGTGTCACAACCGGGCTAGGCGCGGTAATCTACACTGCAAAAGTTGAGCCAGGGGCAAATGTTGTAGTATTCGGTCTCGGCGGCGTAGGTTTGAATGTGATTCAAGGGGCGCGAATGGTCGGCGCAAATAGGATTATTGGGGTTGATCTAAATCCTGATAAACGCGCCCTAGCCGAAAAATTAGGCATGACTCATTTTGTTAACCCAAAAGAAGTAGAAGGCGATCTGGTTGCTCATTTGGTTGAGCTAACCAATGGCGGAGCCGATTATAGTTTTGAGTGTATTGGTAATGTCAAAGTGATGCGGCAAGCATTGGAATGTTGTCATAAAGGTTGGGGTGAAAGCATTGTCGTTGGCGTTGCCGGTGCCGGACAAGAGATTAGTACGCGACCATTTCAACTCGTGACCGGGCGCGTGTGGAGAGGAACGGCGTTTGGCGGGGCAAGAGGGCGCACTGATGTGCCTAAGATTGTGGATTGGTATATGAATGGCAAGATCAATATCGATGATTTAGTCACAAAGGTAATGCCAATCGAGCAGATTAATGAAGCGTTCGATCTGATGCACCGAGGTGAAGTCATTCGTGCGGTGCTAACGTTTTGAAGTTTAAGCGCAATATAGCCGAGGCGTTGCTGATGGAACCATCAATTGCCCTCCTCGCGAAGCAGGTTGAAGACCTCTCCAACCCTTCTTCTCAGGGAAAAAGGAGCTAGAACTGTTGTGCTGTCTCTTGCGGGGAGAAGTGCTAGTTGAGGAATTTTTACCCAGCTTTAGCAATGCCGAGAGGATGTTGCCAAGCTACCGTAACTGTTCTGAAATCAGATCATGAATGTTGAATAGATAGTTTCAAGGCTGGCACAATCAGTAGTGCGGCTCTCAATCCCATAAACAGGGTAAGCGCCATCCACAACAGCGTTGGATTGTGTGTATACCAAGCGATCGCACCTACCGGAGCAAACCCGACGATCGCAGCCCCCACCGCCGACTGTCTCAATATTTTTCCGTCTGTTAAGCCCAGAAAATAGCCATCTAGCATATAAGCGATCGCACCCAACCCCAGCACAGGCACCAACCAGCCCACGTTTTGATGAACTTGAGCCAACACGTCTAAGTGATTGGTGAGCAAGCGAAATAAAGGCATCGGCGCAAGCATAAACGCGATCGCAATCAGCAAGCCTATACTCACGCTGGCAATGCTTGAGAGCAGCAGCAATCGTTTTAATCCGGCGAGGTCTTGTCGCCCCCAAAGTAACCCAGCCCACGTTTCTGTGGCAAACGCAATCCCATCGATAAAATAGGCGGTGAATGATACAACTTGCAATAGCAGTGCATTCACAGTCAAAACACCAATGCCAAAGGCAGAACTTAGATTTGTAAATGCTGCAAAGGTCGTCACTAAAGCAAACGTGCGAATTGTGATCTCTCGGTTTAGGACAAACGCTGCCTTTAAGGCTGGCAGATCGAGCAGTTGATGGGATACCAAGCGAATCTGCGTCCAAGACGTTTCTTGAGCAAACAAGATCAGCGCGATCGCAAGCACCAAATATTGGCTCAGTGCTGTTGCCCATCCTGCACCCGCGCTCTCCCATCCCAATCGAACAATAAACCCATAATTTAAACCAACATTGGCAACGCTGCCGACACCAGAGAGCAACAGCACGCTAGCACTCTGAACCTTGCCTAAAAACCATCCCATCAGTACAAAATTGATCAGCGTTGCCGGAGCACCCCAAATCATGGCACTGTAGTATGCCTGACCAGATTGTTTGACCTCTTCTGTGGCGCTGAGCAGCAAAAAGCCGATTTGCCGGACGGGAGACTGCAATAGCACCAAAAGCAACCCCAACCCCAATGCAATTCCTCCGTTTCGTAAGACAATCAGCAGCACTGCATCATGATCCTCGCGTCCAAGGGCTTGGGCTGTCATGCCGGTGGTGCCCATGCGTAAAAAACCAAACGTCCAATAAAGATAGTTGAAGAGAACTGTGGCTAAGGATACGCCTGCTAAATGGCGGATATCGGGTAAATGACCTAGAAATCCAACGTCGATCCACCCGGCTAACGGAACCATTAAATTAGAGAAAATATTAACGATCGCAAGGCGAAAGAATTGATTTGCAAAGGCAACCCCATTTGATGAACCCATAGTAGAGGAAGAGTCAGACTTCACGTTGGACTTCACGTTGCACCTCGCTAATACCCATGTTTGCCCATGTTTGCTCATGATAAACAACTTCTAGCCCCGTCGCTGCACGGCTTTAACTCCTGAGGCAGCCAAAACAGCATTGAGACTGGCGCAAGGTTTGAGATAATCTAAAGACGATTTCGCAGACTGACGCCCTGCACAAATTGCGTTCCGGTCTCTATTTACTTACTCACAAACTCATGACCCATGACCCTCATCTAATCAGCGAAAGTCTTTCCTTTGAAGGCACGGTGGGTTTCTATAGTCATCATTCCAGCGCCTGCAACGGTGAGATGAAATTTGCAGTCTATCAGCCACCAACGGCGAAAGAACGTCCGCTTCCAGTCCTCTATTTTCTTTCTGGCTTAACTTGCACAGAAGAAAACTTTATGATCAAAGCTGGGGCGCAACGGTTTGCGGCTGAATACGGACTGATTCTCGTGACGCCTGATACGAGTCCTCGTAACGTTGGCATTGTGGGAGAAGAGGAGAGTTGGGATTTTGGCACAGGAGCAGGATTTTATGTCGATGCCACCCAAACGCCTTGGGATAGGCACTATCAAATGTATACCTATGTCACAACAGAGTTGCCTGCCCTGATCCATCATCATTTCCCAGTCGTTCCCAATCGGCAGGGCATTTTTGGGCATTCGATGGGAGGGCATGGCGCGTTGGTCTGCGCGTTGCGAAATCCTGATCGCTATCGATCTGTTTCTGCCTTTGCTCCGATTTGCGCTCCGATGCAATGCCCGTGGGGGCAGAAAGCGTTTTCTCACTATTTAGGATCTGATCGCACCCATTGGCAAACCTATGATGCTAGTGAGCTTCTTCGCATTTCAAAGTTTCATAGCCCAATTTTGATTGACCAAGGCACTAGCGATCAATTTCTGGCGACCCAACTGTTGCCAGATGTATTCCAAAAAGCCTGTGAAGCTGTTGATCAACCGTTAGAGTTGAGATTGCAGCCGGGTTATGACCATAGCTATTATTTTATTTCAACCTTTATCAAAGATCACCTCCGACACCATGCGATCGCACTGAATGCATAGAACTTAATGCAGAGTGCTTTTTCAACCAAAAGGATGCCTGAAACACGAGTGAACCAGAGAAAACCGAAGTAAAATAAATTACAAACTTTACAAAATATACGTAGATTCTGTCAGGAAAGTGCTTTGTTATCAGGCATAAAATAGATTGCCAGCCATCTTAGACAGCAAGCGACAATCATGATTCTCAGCGACATTGCATCAGGTGCGTCCATCTACCCACTCACCCTACTTCGGAGCGATCGCGACCTCACCAAAAACCTTCAACAGCGCCTCACCATCCTAGGTTTCTCTCCTGGGCCCATCGACGGCATCTGGGGCAACAAAACTCAGGCTGCCTTCGATGCGTTTGTCAAAAAGCATCAGCTTAAAGCCGATGAAATTAGCCCTAAAACTGCACAACTGCTATTACCCCCTGTCGTTTCTACGCCACCTCCTGCACCCCAGTCGCCCCCGCCGCCCAAACCGCCTGTCTTACCAGCCAGCCTAAGAGCGATCGCATCCGGCACAGTAACTTGGTTGATCAATCAAATCAGCACAAATCCAGGGTTGTCGAGAGCGGTGCAGCAGAGTTTGGATATTTTAGGACATCAGCCCGGTGTGGCTGACGGCATTTGGGGCAACAAAACTCAAGCGGCTTATTCAGGCTTTGCGAAAATCTATCAGTTTAACCCGAATGAATTGAGTGCCGAAGCGGCGCTTTATCTGCTCGAACCGCCTGTTCCCGGAGTGGCGGTGATTCGCCCCTCTAAGCGGCTAGTCGATAGTGATTATCGGACGATCGCGCAATCGATCGGGTGCTCAGTGGCGGCGGTGCGGGCTGTTGCCGAAGTCGAAGCGGCGGGGTCAGGGTTCTTTCGAGATGGGCGACCCAAAATTTTATTTGAAGCGCATTGGTTTTCTGAGTTTACGAGGGGTCGCTACGATCGCTGGTATGGAGACATTTCTAGCCCTGTTTGGAATCGTCGGCTATATGTTGGCGGCGTTGGAGAATGGGATCGGCTCTACAAGGCTATCTGTCTCGATCGCGAGGCGGCGCTTAAATCTGCCTCGTGGGGACTGGGGCAAATCATGGGCTTCAATCATAGATCGGCTGGATATAGCGACGTCCAGGGCTTTGTTCAAGAAATGCACGACAGCGAAGGCAAACAGTTGCTAGCCATGTTTAACTTCATCAAAGCCAACAAGCTGGATCGATACTTGGCAAATCTTGATTGGGCAGGGTTTGCGTATCGATATAATGGCGAAAGCTATTGGCAAAATCAGTATGATAAGCAGCTAGCGAATGCCTACAGCTATTGGATGAATGCAGCTTAATCGGTGGGGATCGCTCATTCATCATTGGGCGGTCATCCCTCAGCGTTTCTGAGGAATTTTAATACCGATCTAAATAGCAATCACGACCGTATAACCCCTGCCACTCGCAGCACTCCTCACCCAGAGCAGACCAGGAGAGGTTTCCAGAGGCGCGATCGCAGGGCAAATCGGGAGGATGTTATCCCTACCTATTGCAGGTAGGGTTTATTTTTGGTGTAGAACTTGTTTTGGTATGAAATTTACGCTTGGCGTCGATTTATACCTAGATTCAGCAACACCTGGTTTTTGTTTTTTAATGTGAATTTGGCTTTTGAGAATGGGAAAAGAAGCTAGCTTCGCTCTTAAGATAGAGACATAAAATCTTTCTTTTGAAATAGTGTACTTAAATGTTTTAAGTTGGAATCTTGAAAGCGACTTGCTCTGCGATCTTTGACAAATCGCTCGTTTAGCTCAGCACTTTAATATTACTCAACAACTTAATATTAATTTTAATTATGCTTAGCACCTGACACCACCAGATTTCTCCATCGAACCTAACCTGTAGAACAGTACATTTTCTTCCATGACAAGAGAGCCGGAGATTCCAGCAGAGCAGAGGTCAGCGAGTCCTCAGTTTCTTCTAGATGCAGAAGAGACTCGCTCAGATGAAATGCTCACGGCTGAGTACTACAAACGCCAAGCCGAAGCAATTTGCAACAACGCTACGCTCGCTCTTTTTATCATGAATGAGCATCAACAGTGCGTGTTTATGAACGCGGCGGCGGAGAAACTGACGGGATTTCGGTTTGCTGAGGTTAAAGGGCGAGCACTGCACGCTGTCATTCACCATACCCACCCCGATGGTCGTCCTTACCTGTTGGAAGAGTGCCCAATCGATCGGGCCTTTCCGCAAAACAACCAAGAGCAGGGGGAAGAAATTTTTGTTCATAAAGATGGCAGCTTTTATCCAGTAGCGTACACTGCAAGTCCGATCCGCGAAGGAGATAACGTTGTTGGCACGATTATTGAAGTTCGTGATATTACGCGAGAGAAGCTAGACGAGCAAGCACGCGCCGAGCTAGACCAGGCAAAATCAGCCTTTTTTAGTAATATTAGTCACGAGCTTCGCACGCCCCTGACGCTGGTGTTGGGTGAAACAGAGGAAGCCTTGGCAGATGTTGAAGAACCGATGTCTGACCGGCTGCGCGATCGCATCGAAGTGATCCGGCGCAACGGTCAACGATTGCTGAAATTGGTGAATACTCTGCTTGATTTTTCTCGCCTCGAATCGGGACACACCGAAGGGATATACGAAGCCACCGATCTGGCAACCTATACCTCCGATCTTGCCAGCATGTTTCGCTCGACGATCGAGCGGGCAGGATTGCAGCTTGTGGTAGACTGTCCGGCTTTGTCAGAGCCGATTTACGTCGATCGGGGCATGTGGGAGAAAATTGTTTTAAATCTTTTATCCAATGCATTCAAGTTTACGTTTCACGGATGGATTACGATTCGGTTGAGAGAGCGTGACGATCGCGTTGAATTAACTGTTGAAGATACTGGTATCGGAATTCCTCACAATGAATTGCCGAAACTGTTTGAACGGTTTCATCGCGTTGAGGGGGCAGAAGGGCGCAGCTTTGAAGGATCTGGCATTGGCTTATCGTTGGTGCAAGAATTAGTAAACCTGCACTATGGAGAGATTCGGGCAACTAGCACTCCCGGTCAGGGCAGTTGTTTTACGGTGTCTATTCCCACCGGGACGGCGCATCTCCCTGCCGAAAGCCGAGCAGAAATCCGCCGCTTAGATTCGACGATGCTGGGAGCAGGCTCGTTTATTCAAGAAGCTTTAGGCTGGCTGCCCGAACCAGAGGCAAAACCCGATTTCTCGCGATCGCAGGCGGCTGCGCCGGTGGCACGGCTGCTGATTGCTGACGACAATGCAGATATGCGGAACTACCTAAAGCGGCTCCTCAGCCAACACTACGATGTGCACACTGTTGCAGATGGGGTTGCCGCCCTCGATGCCGTGCGATCGCATCTCCCCGATCTGGTGCTCACCGATGTGATGATGCCCGGACTCGACGGCGTTGAACTGCTGCGATCGCTGCGATCTGATCCGCAAACTCAGACGATTCCGATCATTCTGCTATCGGCACAAGTTGCAGAAGATGCCCGTCTCGAAGGACTCGAAGCCGGAGCCGACGACTACCTGACCAAGCCTTTTTCAGCCAAAGAACTGCTCGTTCGGGTAGAGTCGAGCCTTAAACTCGCCCAACAACGACAACGGGGGCGCATCCGAGAGCAAGCCCTGATGAGCGAAGCCCAAACCGCAGAAGCCAATCTGCAAGGCGTTTTGTCTAGCCTCCGCGATGGGTTTCTGATTTTGGATCACAACTGGCACTATATCTACATCAACGATCGCCAACTTGAGATGCTTGAGTTACGGCGCGATCAGGTAGTGGGTAAAAATGTGTGGGATCTCTTTCCCGATTTGGTGGGCAGTGAGTTTTACGATCGCCTGCACTATGTCATGCACGAACACATGCCTGTGCAGTTTGAGTACTACTACACGGCTTGTCATCGCTGGTTTGAAAATCGCGTTTACCCAACCCCAGACGGAATTTCTATCTTGTGTGCCGAGATTACAGAGCGTAAGCAAGCTGAAGCCGCTTTGCGGGAAAGCCAAGCGCGACTACAGTTTTTGCTGAACTCTTCTCAGATCGGCAGTTGGGATCTAGATCTGACGTCCAAACCCATGACAGCCCACCGATCGCTCAAACATGACCAAATTTTTGGCTATGAGTCGTTGCTACCAGAGTGGAACGATGAGATTTTTCTAGCTCATGTGCATCCCGACGATCGCGAGTTTGTCGAGCAAAGCTTTCAGCAAATGCTCTCTACCCATGCAGATTGGAATTTTGAATGCCGGATTATTCGCCCTGATCACCAAATCTGCTGGATCTGGGCGCGGGGCAGTGTTTACTACGATGCCGATGGTGTCCCGATTCGGCTGTTGGGCATGGTGGTTGACATCACAAACCGCAAGCAAGCAGAACAAGAGCGAGAAGACTTGTTACAGCGAGAACAAGCTGCCCGGGCAGCGGCAGAACGAGCCAACCGCATCAAAGACGAATTTCTTGCCGTGGTGTCTCACGAACTCCGCACGCCCATGAATCCGATTTTGGGGTGGGCACGCTTGCTGCACCAAGGCAGACTCAGCGCCGAAAAAACAGAGACCGCGATCGCTACGATCGAGCGCAATGCCAAACTTCAGGTACAACTGATCGATGATCTGCTCGACGTTTCCCGGATTCTGCGGGGCAAAATGAGTCTTGCGATCGCGCCTGTCAATCTCGCTGCCGTGATCTCAGGTGCGATCGAGACCGTCCGCTTAGCCGCAGAAGCCAAGTCACTTTCCATTCACATCACCGGGGCTAAGCCTGGCGTCACGGTGAATGGCGATCCAGGACGCTTGCAGCAAGTGGTCTGGAATCTGCTCTCGAATGCCGTCAAGTTCACCCCTGAAGGAGGACAGATCACCATCGACCTTTCGCCCGTGGGCACCCAAGCTCAAATCCAGGTTAGCGATACGGGCAAAGGCATTAGTGCTGAGTTTTTGCCCTACGTGTTTGAGCATTTTCGGCAAGAAGATGCTGCCATCACCCGCAAGTTTGGCGGTCTGGGGCTGGGGCTGTCGATCGTGCGGCAAATTACCGAACTCCACGGCGGCACCGTCAGCGTAGACAGCCCTGGAGAGGGCAAAGGAACAATATTTACGGTTAAAATTCCGCTTGCTGCTTACCATGCTGAGGCATTGCCACCCGCGCGATCGCACTTTGATCACCGTTTGAGCGACGTTCGCATTTTAGTTGTCGATGACGAAGCAGATTCGCGAGATATCATCACCTTTGTGCTAGAGCAAGAAGGCGCGATCGTCACCTCGGTGGCGTCTGGCTTTGAAGCGCTCGATCGGATCGATCTCATCCACCCCGATCTGATCATTAGTGACATTGGTATGCCAGAAATGGATGGCTATCGACTGATGCATCTGCTGCGAGCCATGCCCCAAGCAAAGACTATTCCTGCGATCGCCCTAACTGCCTATGCCGGAGAATACGACCAACGCCAAGCCCTCAAGGTCGGCTTTCAGCATCACCTGTCTAAACCCGTTGACCTCGATCAGTTAACGCAAGCCATCCATCAAGCATTGTTCAACGCTCATCCTCAACCAGACTAAGCCCCCTATCCTGCCCATTGACGGCAAAGTTGGGCAAAAAAGCGGGATTCTACGCATAAAACGCCCAAAACGCTCTCCCGCCCTTCTTTCTTCCCTAAGAACGCCAAAATTTTCTCACCATCGTATATAGTTCTGTTTAGAAACTTTAACTTCCTTCCCTAACCCTTAACTTTGATCGGTGAAAATGCAAGAATCAGAGCGAATCGATCTCTATGTCGAATTGTTAACTGCTCCCTGACTTAATGCCACACGATCGTCTCTCAAGCGGAATCCCTGGTTTAGATGAAGTGCTCCACGGGGGGTTCATTCCTCAACAAGCCTATTTGGTGCGTGGAGGTCCGGGTGTCGGAAAAACCACTGTTGGGCTGAGATTTTTGGCAACCGGAGCCAAGCAAGGAGACTCGACCCTGTTTATTGCCCTGGGAGAATCGGAAACCCAAATTCGAGCCAATGCCAACCGTTCAGGACTTGATACCTCAGCCATTACCTTTCTCGACCTTAGCCCTAGTTCCAGCTTTTTTACCCAGGTCGAAACCTACGATATTTTTTCTGCTGCCGAAGTCGAGCGCGCCCCCACAACCCGGCAAATTGTCGAACAGGTTCAGCACCTCCAGCCGCAGCGCGTGTTTATCGATGCCATGACGCAGTTTCGCTACCTGTCGAGCGATGTGTTTCAGTTTCGCAAACAAGTTTTGTCTTTTTTGCGGCTGCTGCTAGAACACGGAGCAACCGTTGTGTTTTCATCAGAAAGTAGCGACACCGCCCCCGACGACGATTTGCAGTTTATGAGCGATGGTGTGATTTGTCTTCAACAAGAGGAAAAGGACGGCGATCGCAGCGTCACGGTCAGCAAATTTCGCGGCTCTGGCTTTCGCTCTGGTGCTCACACCCTGCGACTCAATAAGGCTGGAATGGAGGTGTTTCCTCGGCTCCAGCCCGAAGCGTATGAGCGAGACTTTTTGATCGAAGCGCTCTCTTTTGGAGTGCCCGCTTTAGATACCATGCTCCACGGTGGCATTGAGCGGGGAACGGTCACAATTCTTACAGGGCCAGCAGGGGTCGGCAAAACTACCCTCGGCATCCAGTTTATGAAATCTGCTGCCGAGCGGGGTGATCGATCGATCATTTACACCTTCGATGAACAGCCCGATATTCTGCTCCAGCGATCGGAAGCGGTAGGAATTCCGGTGCGTGCCATGCTGCAAGATGAGACCTTCTCCGTCGTCCAGATCGAGCCATTGCACCTGAGTCCTGATGAGTTTGCCAACCTGGTGAAAAAGGATGTAGAAGAGAAAAATCTACGAGTTGTGATGCTGGATAGTGTGACGGGCTATCGGCTATCCGTACGAGGCACAGACCTTGTACCGACACTCCATTCGCTGTGTAAATACCTGCAAAATGTTGGGGTGACCGTCATCTTGGTCAAAGAAACCGAAAACATTACCGAAACCTTCCGTGCCACAGAAATTGGCATCAGCTACTTGGGCGACAACACCATCTTTTTGCGATATCTAGAGAGGCAGGGCGAGATGCGAAAAGCGATCGGTGTTCTTAAAAAGCGCCTTTCTGACTTTGAGCGAACCCTGAGAGAATTTGACATTACCCAAACTGGCATCGTTGTTAGCGAACCCCTCACGCACCTTCGCGATATTTTGAGCCACACCCCCTCGTGGATAGAAACCCCACCGGAGTGATGAGTATCCCTATTTCTGGTGTTATGTTGTGCCGATAGAATGGGTCATGATCTATCTAGAGAGGGGTGAAGCTATGCTTAAGTGTGGCTCTACAATCAGATGAGGTAGCAAACGCTTCGGGCGTTGCTGCTAGGGCTTGGTCATTATTCCAGGTACTTGCCATCAGTAATTGCTCTTTCTACGCCGACCCAAGCAGGGCATCGCGTTGATCATTTTGCCATTTCATCTGCAAGCAGCAATTCAACTAGCCAGCATTGCCTATGGCACCTCAGCTTTTTTAGGAAATCCATTTGAGGAAATCCAAGGGTGATGCAAAATTTTGTACAGTGGCTACGAAGTGGCAGGAAAGGATGGCAATGAGTCGGATTCTGTTATTGCTAGAACACCAAAGAAACCGAAGCCTTCTGGCGGAATGGTTAACGTCTCGCTATGAGGTGATTGCGCCTGATTGGCAGCCCGAAACCATCACCCAACTGTTGCAAGCTTCTAGAGCAACCCAAAGCCCATCCCCTGCCTTTGATCTTTGCATTATCGGCTCGGTGGCGCTAGACCAGGTGTGGCAGCAGGTGCAAGCCTGTCGAGCGGCAGAACAGCCCGTTTTTCTACCGTTTCTCCTGGTCACCAGCCGCTTGGATGTTAAATATATGACGCGCGCGCTGTGGCAAACCATTGATGAACTGATTGTTCAACCGATTGAAAAAGCTGAGTTGCAGGCGCGGGTTGAAATTTTGCTGCGATCGCGCCAACTCTCGCTTGAACTCAAAGCGGTCAACCAAAAACTAGAGCAGCAAGTTAGCGCCCGCCAAAAAGCCGAAGTGGTGCGAGACAAAGCCATTTCGGCTCAGCGATATAGCGACGAGCGATTTCGCCAAATTGCCGAGACCATTCGTAACGTGTTTTGGATGATTGACCTGATCGAGCCGCGCATTCTTTATGTCAGTCCTGCCTATCAGCAGATTTGGGGTCGCTCGTGCGAAAGTCTATACGACAACTTTCGAGATTGGATTGACGGCATTCACCCAGAGGATCGATCGCGAATTGAAGCGGCATTTTACCAACGGGCAATTGCTGGCAATTATGACGAAGAGTTTAGAGTCGTGCATTCAGACGGGACGATACGCTGGGTGCGCGATCGCGGCTTTCCCATTTACGATGGCACTAACCCTGTTCATCAGGTCGTAGGCATTACCGAAGACATCACCGAGCGGGTGCAGGCTGAGGCAGAGCGCGAACAGTTGCTGGTGCGCGAACGCGAAGCCCGGGAGCAAGCTGAATCTGCCAACCGCATCAAAGACGAGTTTCTAGCGGTGGTTTCCCATGAACTCCGCACGCCCATGAATCCGATTTTGGGTTGGTCGCGGTTGTTGCACCAAGGCAGACTTAAAGGTGAACGAATCACCGATGCGATCGCCACGATCGAACGCAACGCTCAACTTCAGGTACAACTGATCGATGATCTGCTCGACATCTCCCGAATTTTGCGGGGCAAGATGAGCTTAACCATGATGACTGTCGATCTCAAAAGCATTGTAGCATCGGCGATTGAGACCGTTCGGCTTGGCGCAGAAGCCAAATCTATTACGATCGTCACAACCCATACTCCCCCGTTAGCAACCGTCACTGGCGATCCTGGGCGATTGCAGCAGGTGTTGTGGAATCTGCTCTCGAATGCGGTCAAGTTCACGCCCAACGGCGGACAGATTGCGGTTGATCTCGTTTCTGTTGGCACTGATGCCCAAATCCAAGTCACCGACACGGGCAAAGGCATTAGTGCTGAGTTTTTGCCCTACGTGTTTGAACATTTTCGGCAAGAAGATGGGGCAACCACTCGTAAGTTTGGCGGTTTGGGGCTGGGGTTGGCGATCGTGCGGCAAATTACCGAACTCCACGGCGGCACCGTCAGCGTAGACAGCCCCGGCGAGGGCAAAGGATCTGTTTTTACCGTCAAGATCCCGCTTGCACCTCAGGTTGTGGAGGCGGCTGCCCTACCGCCCACCACCGAGCCGGTGAGAAATCTGCGCGGCATTCAGGTGTTGGTAGTGGATGATGAAGTAGATTCGCGAGAGTTTATTGCCTTTGTGTTAGAGCAAGAACAGGCGATCGTTACGTTGGTGGCGTCGGGGTTTGAGGCGGTGCAAGCCATTGAGCGATCGCGCCCCGATCTGATTATCAGCGATATCGGTATGCCAGAGATGGATGGCTACATGCTGATGCAGCGTATCCGAGCTATGCCCGAAGGGCGAGATCTGCCTGCGGTAGCGTTAACAGCCTACGCGGGAGAACTCGATCAGCACCATGCGATCGCGGCAGGGTTTCATCGCCATCTGACTAAGCCCGTAGCGCCAAACGACCTTCTAGACAGCATTGCAACTCTACTCAAAGCCGATGGGTCTTAAGCTGTGAGACCGTCGTTTAAGGCAATGCTGCTCGATTTTTGTAAAAAACCTGGTGTAAAAATTTACACCAGGCACATCAACGGATAACGGTAGTGCTCAATGGATAAGGATGCGGTGTTGTTTACCACTACAATGCATCCTTACTTATTGAGCACTACCGAACTTATTTAGCACTACCGATAGTTTTTCTGAAAGCTGGTGATAAGACTCGAACTTACGACCGGCTGATTACAAATCAGCTGCTCTACCAACTGAGCTACACCAGCCTATGCCTTAGGCATTTTAGCAGAGAAAGCCCAGTATATGCTCAGAAAATTCCTTTTTATATAGGACATCTTTATATAGGACATCCGCATCAAACCGCGTTGTTAACATTTCAAGCCATCCTGTTGCAAAAACTCCCAACAATTTGCTGTTATTGGAAGTTTTCACGACCATAGATAGAAGGTTCTGAGAACGACAACACTATGGCTATTGCCTCAAATGTTCATCTGGTTGCCCTGCACCCACGCCTTTAGGACAAGGAGTATCAATGTTTCTTGTTCAGCAAATTCATTGAAATTTCTAAACTTGACTTCATTCGGTTAAACGCTGCTGCCAACGCGCCAATTTCATCGCGCGAGGTTTGCCGAAACTCTTCCTCCATGTGCCCCATGCTGACCGACTCTGCGGTGCGCGCCATTTGTCGGATTGGGTGAATCACAGAGCGTTTTAACAAGTAATTAATCACCGCAACGATCGCTAGAAACACGGCTAGCAGAATGGACATAATCATCACTAGCGATTGCCGAGCATTGTTCAGCACTTCTTCAGCAGGTACAGAGATCAGTTGTGCTGCCACAATGTCGTTGAGCTTCCAGTTAAAACCGTTTTCTGCGCCGTAAGTTGCAATCTGGCTTCTGGGCGCTTTGTCGGGCGTAGAGTGGCACCGTAGACAACTTTCTTTCTGCACAGATAATGGTCGTGCAATGTAAAACACTTGCCCTCCCGGTAAATCTCGAAACCCAGATAGCTCTTTTGTATTTGAATCTTTACGAAATTTATCGACTAAATCTGCCTCAAAAGAATCGGCTTTATCTCGCAGATTGGTAGGATCTAACGTTGCTTCTTTATAAAAGAAATCTTTGTAGGGATCGGTTTTGCGGACGCGCTGAAACACCTCTGTGGCAGAATAGGCAGGAACCGTTTCAGGAATAAACGTAGAATCGGTGTCTAGCCTTGGATTGAGCAGAGGTTGAAGATTAGTACTCGTATAATCGCGCACCGAATTCATAGTTTGAATGAGGATCAATGCTTTTGAAGTCACTTCGTTCTTAGCGCGGCTTTCTAATACGTTTGATAAAGCAAGCCCACTGATGATGAAGCCTCCAATAAATACGAGTGCTAACAATAAATTGAACTTTGGTCCTAGCTTAAGTCGTTGTAAAAACACGTTTACCAGCCTCGATGCAGAGAAGATGAGTTGATAAAGATATATCGATAAATGTGTAACCGAAAAGGGTGATCGTGACGGTTGGGTGCGATCGCAAGTTGGCAGAAACTCTACTACAAAAATATCTGATATTGAGGCTCAGAAAAGATAGAAAAAGGGCGCAAAACTAAATAAAATCTAAAGTTTTAAGAAATACGACCGTGCTTAAAACAGAGAAACTTGTGAAACAATAACATTTGTACGCAAATGAATCCTTAAATTCGTTCTATACGCTGTGTCATTTAAGTTATCTCGTCGCTTATTTTTAGCCCTTTTCGTGCTGACCGCCTGCGGGAAAACGCGCCCTATCCAAAAAAACCAACTTGTGTTGGGAACCGTGAGCTACGGCGATGGCGATCGCACCATCGCGCAGTATGAGCGCTTTAACCGCTATCTAGGAGAAAAGCTGCAAGCTGTGGTGCAGCTTGAGCCTGCTTACAATGAGCGGAAAGCCCTAGAGCGAATCGCAGCGCAAGCGTGGGCAATCGTGTTTGCCCCACCCGGATTAGCCGCGATCGCGATGACCCAGCATCGATATATACCGCTCTGTCCGCTAGAAGGCATTAATAGTTTGCGATCGGTGCTGGTGGTGAAAAGCGACAGTCCTTACGACGACCTGCGATCGCTAGCCGGAAAAACCCTCGCCATCGGGCAGCCGGGATCAGCCGTCGGCTATTATTTTCCGATTTTCAATCTCTACGGGCTAACCTTACGAAACTTGGAAATTTCCCCAAATCCTAAAGGCATCTTAGAGGCGATCGCTCAAGGAAAAGCCGATGTCGGAGCCTTATCGATGGAAGAATTTAACACCTACAAAGCCCAAGTGACCCAAGCCGAATTCCGGGTGCTCTTTACCGATACTCACAACGTGCCGTCTGGGTTGGTGCTGCTTAGCCCGACCATCGATCGCACCTTGCAAGACTCCATTCAAAAGATACTGCGTGAAATCCCTTCGGTAGTCGCGCAAGAGGCTAGAATTGTGCCCAATGGCGCGATTCCAGATTATAAATACATGATCTCCGTGGTAGAACGGGTGCGAACCATTTTTCCCGCCGACACCTCAGAAGGAGCCGCCCTGCTGACTCAAAAGCCTGTCCGTCTATTTAACGATAGCGATCCTGCTGCCCAAGCCTCTACTGAGCCATTCTCTGCTCCTGCTCCTGTCGCGCCCGCGTCGGGTCTGCCCGCATCGCCTGCGCTAGATAGCCCACCGCCGTAGCCTTGTTTTTCAATCTATTATCTTGCAATCTAACGGATGCCTGCGTTTGACAGGCTCAGAAAGGGACGGAATAATAAGCAACAGTCATCAGCCAAGGTTCTTAAGTCCAATGCGCCCCCGTCAAAGCCTGCTGGATCTGTTCTCAACCTTTTTGCAATTTGAGAGTGACTCTGCAAAGGGTTGGCTTGTCGATGCGCGATTGCGTCGTCATATGCAGGCACATCTCGATCAAGCCCCGATGCCTGAGCCATCGGAGACGTTTTGGGCGCTGTATTGGCACAAACAGTGGCAAACCGAAACGGCTACGCTTGCCACCGGGCACCTCGCCGCTTATCTACAGGAAGTGTGTTATTGGAGTGCCCGAAAACTGGCGCTCAACCTGACGACCGGGCAATCGTTAGCCGATTTTTTTCAAATTGCGATCGCGAAACTCGATCGGGTACTAAAGGGCTTTAATCCGCAGCACAGTGCGGGGTTACGAAGCTATGCGAGCTTAGCATTTAGCAATATTATTAAAGACTCGTTGCGCCTGCGGCAAGAAGTCGATATTTGTACAGACTGGGCACTACTGCACAAACTCAGCCACAAACGGTTTGTAGAATCGTTAAGAACCTATGGCTTGAATGCTGACACGATCGCCGCCTACACCGCCATTTGGGAAGCGTTTAAACTGCTGTATGCCCCCACCGATGGCAAAATTCGCAAGCTCTCTAAACCGGATGCCGCCGCCTTTGCCGCGATCGCACAGGTCTATAACCGCGATCGCATCACCACGGTGGGCGCGTCAGCCACCGCTGCCACTCCAGCTTTAACCGAGCAATGGCTGACCACCTGTGGAAAAGCAGCGCGATCGTTTCTCTACCCCCTGTTAGTGTCGGCAGATGCCTCAGCCTCTGGGCAAGAAAGCGGCGAACTGCTAGATGATTTTGAGTTTACGTTTCAAGAATCATCGCTGGGCGTGGTGATTGCCGAAGAAGACGCCAAGCAGCGAGACGAACAGCGATCGCAACTCAACGCCGTGTTGTTGCGATCGCTCGTGAAACTTGATGTGCAATCTCAACGGCTCTTACAGCTTTACTACGGGCAAGGGCTGACTCAGCAAGACATTGCAAAACAATTAGAAACCAAACAATACACGGTTTCTCGGCGGCTCACGTCCTTGCGCCAAGGGCTTTTAGATGGGTTGGGCGACTGGAGCCAGACTACCCTGCATAACCCCCTCGACTCAAACGTATTGAATGCTATGAGTGCAATTTTGGAGGATTGGTTAAAGGTGCATTACAGCCATCCAGACCTTCCTTCGTCCGCCGAGGCAAGTTTATGATTTCTTCTATGTCGCCCATGGCTTCTGATATTCCCTACCTCCAACTTGAGATTCCAACCGCATCAGCAGAGCGGTTTTGGCAGCCACCCTCGGCGTTTTCAGCCAACGGTATTCGCTGGCTTGCCTCGCTCAACCAAATGTGCCTAGACACCTTGCTACCGTGGATTCGGGACACCCACGCGCCCAACGCACAAGCCTGGATCAACCCGGCGGCAATGCCGAGCATTTGGGAAGTGGTGAACGGTAGTGCGATCGCGCTGGGTCAGCAGCGCTTGATCATCATTCCAACCGCCGCGAGCGACTTTGAGGAACTGCGCGTGCCGCAGGAGTGGGTCGATCTGCCCAGTTGGGCAGGACATTATTATGTGCCGGTTTATGTAAATCCTGATGATGGTGAAATTTGGGTGTTGGGCTATGTCACCCATCACACCCTCAAGCAGCAGGGAACCTATGATCCCCGCGATCGCACCTACAGCATTGCGTCTGAGGATCTGCTCTGCGATTTCAATGTGCTGTGGACGGCGCGTCGCCTCTGCCCCAATGAAGGGTTGCAAGCTGCGATCGCGCCTCTGCCCTCGCTGCCCCTAGAACGCGCTAAGGCGCTGATCGAGCGGTTGGGCGATTCTACCCTCGTGGTGCCTCGCTTAGCCGTGCCGTTTGAAGTGTGGGGCGCTTTGGTAGAGCACGGAGGCTGGCGACAACAACTGTATCAGCATCGTCTCAAGCTTCCCGAACCCGGATCGGTGCGGCAGTGGCTGCAAACCGAAATGTCAGGGTTTGCTCAACAATTGGGATGGGGCACGATGAATCTGCAAGCTGCCCTTGCCCGTGGCTCAAGCTATGGGTCTGCGAATGGGCTAGTTCGGCACTTAACGATCGCGGGAAACCTGTATGAGTTTCGCGTGTTTCAACAGAGCGAAGCGGTGTGGCGATTTGAGTTGCAAAGTGCTGCGATCGGGGGCTTGGTTCCGGGTGGATTTAAGCTGCGGTTGCTAACCGAAGATTTGATGCCGTTTGAAAATAATGAAGATAGTGCCACCAGTGCGATCGCTCAGCTTTACCTCGAAGTTTGCCTGAGTCCTGGGGATGCGCTGATTTGGGAGATTGAACCCCTGCCAGATTTTTACGATCGCGAAATTCTACGATTTTAAACCTCACAGTACTGACTCTGCATCAATTGTCTTTATTTTGTAAATTGTGCTGTTGGTATCAACAGATGCCGTTATTGATCTGTATATTGCTATGTCTAGAGTCGAGTACAAGGCGTTTAGGAGATCATCATGCTAGGTAAGAAGTCTGTCATTGCTAACTCTGAGACTGTGAGAAGATTTTTTGTATCCATTTGCTGTGTTTCGCTATGGTTTGGAATATGGGGAAATGCCGTTTTTAACGCAGCTTCTCCCGCGATCGCGGCTCCGCTATCATCTACTCCTGTTCTGGCAGCGTCGGGAATGATTGAGCAGATCGAGGGGCAGGCAGACGCAACAATGGGCAAAGCTCAGCAAGAAGTCGGTAAGGTGACTGGGCAAGGAGAAGGTGTGGCAAACCAGGTTAAGGGGAATGCAAAAGTTGGCATCGGTAGAGCAAAAGATGCCCTGAGTGCCGCAAGCGATCGCATCCAAATGAAAATCGATCAGGGCACTGCTACAGATAGCGCCAAGTTTGGCATGGATAAGGCAAAAGGTGCTTTAGACACAGCTAGCGATCGCATCGATATGAAGATGAATTTGGTGAAAGCAAAGCTCGCAGCGAAGAATGCCACAACTGCTGCAAGCGATGTGGGTGAGAATGTGATGGACGCCATCAAAGGCTTTTTTGGCAAATAAACTGGCGTCCAGCAATTAGGCAAATCTGAGTAGATCTGAGCAAATCTGACTGAGTGTGTATCGCGCTCAGTCTTTCTGCATTCTTTTCGTTTTTGCACTTATGCAGGATTTGAGTGGTGCAATTGAGCTACTAACCCCTGGAAATCGTCAAAAAACAGTACATCCCCGATGCACAGCAGTGTAGATTCCCCAAAGCTATATCGATGGCAAAAGCTTCAGTGCAAAAGAGCCACGTTCCCCCTCCCAAACCCGAGAGAGGGAATTTTGGTAAACAAACGTGGGCAAGATAGGCGGCTCTCGATCCTGAGTTCAGAATGTCCTGGATTTCACTCCTCTAAGGCTTCAGGTTGTCCCATGCATCGGGCATGACGTTGGCAATCAGATCAAAACCTTCCTGACCATTTGGTTTGAGGATGTAGGCAACCCCTTGAGGCTCAGGATAAATTCCGGTTGCAGACTCAAACACATCATCGTGACCCACAATAACCGTATTCGTGCCAGTAGCGGGGACAGCCGTCAAGAGTGGCATGATTGCTGCTTTCATCTGTGCAACCTGAGCATCCGTGTAGTCTTCAAAGGGTAAGAAATTAAGCCTTGAGTTTTTTTCATAGCGCCCGAATGCAAGGTCTGCCGTCTGCCACGCCCGGCAATAGTCACTAGCAAAGACTCTGCCAACCGGAATCTTCAACGTTTGAAATGCTTGACCGATCATTCTCGCCTGCTTCCACCCTACCTCGCTCAAGGTGCGCTGGGTTGCACAACTTTTCAAATCGATCTTGGGATCAGCCTGATCAGCATAATCTTTATCAGTTTGGGCATGGCGGAAGAAGATAATATGCCCTCCTTCTTGAAGTGCACTGCCTAAGGCTGAACCACTGACCTTACTTTTAAACTCTGGCTTCTGGTCACCGCCTTGACTGACTGTACCACCTTGCTCCGTCGCTAACAGCCTAAAGGGACTAGGCGCGATCGCGTCGATTGAGCCTGGCTGGGATAATAAATCAATGCTCTTAGCAGCAGCAGGGATCTTCTGGGTCGCAATCACCGTTGAAGCCACACCACACAGCAGATAAGACCAACACCCATCCACATTTTTAGCTTGCCTTGACTCATAGCTACTCCACCTTTAACTGTTAAATTAACTGTTAAATTTGATAACTGTTAAATTTGACTGCCATTCAAATAAATGACAGTCAAGTAATGCAAATATCATCGGTAGTTTATCACAAAGCTTAATGCGAATAACTATCAAAACGGTTTCAAATTTAAAATGGGTATTGGAGGAATAGTGGTAATGGAGTATAAGCTGCCACCTAGTTTCTAAGCAATCGCAACCCGCTCAAAATGACCAGTACCGTCGATCCTTCATGCCCCACCACACCGATAGGCAGCGTAATATTGCCTGCAAAATTGACTGCGATTAGCAACACAATAAAGCCGATCGCAAACCCAATATTTTGTTTAACGACTCGGTGCGATCGCCGCCCCAATTTGACGGCTGCCGCAATCTTCTCTAACCGATCTGCCACCAACACAATGTCAGCCGTTTCTAGAGCTACATCACTTCCAGCAACACCCATCGCAATGCCCACAGAGGCTTGCGCCAGCGCGGGCGCATCATTAATCCCATCTCCAACCATTGCCACCGTCTTGTATTGGGTTTGCAGTTGCCGAATGATGTGCAGCTTATCTTCTGGCAACAGTTCGGCATAAACCTGATCAACTCCGATTGCGTGAGCAATGCTGTGAGCGGTGCGCTGGTTGTCGCCCGTCAGCATGATGATTTGCTCGATGCCCAGCTTTTTGAGTTGCGCGATCGCTCTTGCGGCTTCGGGTCGCACATGATCCGCGATCGCAATCACCCCGATCGCCTGTTGCGCTTGAGCCACCCAGACAACCGTTTTTCCATCTTGCTCTAGCAAATCCGCACACTGCCCCAGTTCAAGCGGCAGATGAGTGACGAATTGCTTCACAAAATCAGCCGTGCCAACAAACACCAATTGTTGCCGCCAACTGCCTGCAATGCCTCGACCAGGGTATGCCTGTACCTCTGTGGCGCGTGACCAGTCTAGCTTTTGTGCGGCTTGAACGATCGCCGCCCCAATGGGGTGTTCTGAGCTAGATTCCAGGGCAGTGGCAACTTGCAAAACCGCTGCTGTGTCAAAGCCTGCTACCGGAATGACTTCGCAAACTTTTAGCTGTCCAGTCGTGAGCGTCCCCGTTTTATCAAACGCGATCGCCCGTACTCTACCGATCTGTTCTAACTGGGCACCATTCTTGAACAAAATTCCCTGTCTCGCACCATTGGCGATACCCGATAACAACGTGGGCATAATCGCCGCCATGAGCGCACAGGGCGACGCGACGACGAGAAAAATTAAGGCTCGATAAATCGTCGTTTCCCAACTCCAGTGCAGCAGGAAGGGCGGCAGCACTGCCAGCAAGATTCCAGCCCCAACAATGACGCGAGCATACCCATGTTCAAAGCGTTCAATAAATTGTTGAGAGGGTGGTGTCTCCGTTTGTGCCTGCTCTACTAAGCGAATCACGCGCCGCAGCAGGCTACTCTCTGGCGGTTGATGAACTTTGAGCTTTAAAGCGCCATTGCCGTTGAGCGTTCCGGCGAAGACCTCATCCCCGATCGTCTTTTCAACCGGAATTGATTCCCCTGTAATTGCGGCTTGATTCAATGTACTAAATCCTTCCAAAATCAGCCCGTCGGTCGGAATGATCTCTCCCGGTTTGACCACAATTTGATCACCTAACTCTAGTTGGTCAATCGGCACGGATACTTCTCTGCCCAATCGCAACACTTGTGCCGTATCAGACGTCAGACTCATCAAGCTGCGAATGCTGCGATCGGTGCGCTGCATGGCATAATCTTCCAATGCGCCACTGATCGCAAAGATCAAAATCAACACCGCGCCATCAATGATCAGGTAATATTCCTGCCGCCACAAGCCCAGTCCGGCGGCTCCCAGGGCTGCCACAATCATCAGCAGATCGACATCCAGTTCTTTTTCTTTGAAGAGGGTAGTTAGACCTTCACGGGCGCTCTCATACCCTCCAGCGACGTAAGCCGCAGGCAGAATTAGCAATGCCAGCCCAATCCATCCGAACTGTAGTGCGATCCATCCGAGGAGAAGCAATCCGCTACAGAGGATAGCCGCAAAAGCTTCTGAGTGTTTTTCTGCCAGTTGGGGTAGCCGCGATCGCTGAAGCATGAGCCGTGAATGAGAGAACATTCTTACCCTAAACCTTGACATTAGTGTTAATGTCAAGGTGTTGGCTCCAGTTATTTGTCAAAGTTGAAATGATAGGTGGAGGGGTTTATGAGCTACTCTCGCACTCATCCACTTTCGCACTCATCCACTCTCCTACCTCTCCACTCCCATGACACTAACCATCAAAGAACTGACGGACTCAGTGGGCAGCGACATCACTCCCCGCATGGTGCGACACTATCACCAGTTAGGATTGATGCCGCAGCCAGAGCGATCGCCCGGAAACTATCGCCTCTACAGCGACCAAGATGTGCAACGACTGCAACGCATTGTGGCGCTGAAACAGCAAGGCTTTCAGCTTTCCCACATTCACAAACTGCTGGAAGCGGAGCCGGAAGCGGAGCAAGCAACGTTAATGGCGCAACTTCAGCAGCAGTATCGCTCTATCATTCAGCAAATGGCGCAACTGCGGCAGACGGCATCGGCATTAGAGGGGTTGTTAGGGCGCGATCGCCCTTGTCAAACCACCCAAGCCGAAGTTCTATCCCAACTGAAGCTGCTGGAAGTTGAAACACGGCTGGGTGGATTGGAAAAACTTTGGCACGGATTGGATGCTCAAGTTCATGCCCATCCGGAAGCCTTTCAAGAATCGCTTCAGCGGTTGCTGCCTGACCTGTCCGATCGATCGGAAATTGAGGTAGATTTGCTCTCCAAGCTAGTGCTGGCGTGTGGTGATGTCAGTTTAGTGCAATTTGTGAGGCTGGGAAATCAAGTCCTCGCTGCGAGCCGCACCGCTTTCAAGTCGGGTTGTCAGGTAGTGGTGGATGTGCTGACGGTAAGCGGGGCAATCGACCAAACTCGACTGGCTCACCTGGGTTGTCCGGTGCAAATTTTGATTGACAATCCTCATATCACCAGTGCTGCCGAAGCGGAACACGCATTCTGGCAAAATCATGCGTGGAAAGACCGTTTGCAACAACTGCCAACCGGGTGTGCGATCGCAATCGGCTATGCCCCATCCGTGCTACTGGCAGTCTGTGAAGCCATTCACCAGCGCATTATTCAACCTGCGTTAGTGATTGGAATGCCGATCGGCTTTAGTCATGCCCCGGCTGCGAAGCGTCAACTGATGGCATCCGGCGTTCCCTTTATCACCGTGGAAGGCACGTTAGGGGGTGGGTTACTTGCTGCTACTGCTTTGAATGCACTGGTGGAATCGCTCATCGAAAAGCCGGATTGCCACTGTTACCTGGGTCAATAGCGAGGTAGCGATCGCAGCGCCCAGCAGTAGCCAACTGAAAGGTTTGGTTTGGTCGAAGCAGTTTCAGCCGAAACCCGTAAAGGCGATCGTGGCTAGAAATACTGCCGCTACGGTGCTATTAAGCTATCTTCTAAACGGCAAACATCCGACACCTTGCATCTCCAGGCTAACCTTACTGAACCAGCGTGCCTGTTCGTTACTGCCGCACAGCTAGCTATGTGCTCAGATTTAATCCTATTTTCAGGTAGATCTGCTAAACCTAACACAAACCTCTTCTGATCCCCATCAAACCAGGCACGGGGTAAATTCAACCTAATCCTATTATTTCTGATTTCTAATCCCACTCGCCCTTTATCGGTCTTTAAAGATCGTTTCATTATTAATCCAATATGTCAGTGAGATCACACTACTGGACTCACCGATGTACTCAACACCGAGAGAATATTAGATGCGCTGAATATAATTTCTAAAATATTTAATCTATAAAGTCTCTGAAAGCTACATATGGCAGTAACTTTCTCAAAAAGCGGGCAGCGAGAATCGAACTCGCATCAATAGCTTGGAAGGCTATGGTTTTACCACTAAACTATGCCCGCAAGGCATTCAAACTACTGCCTTTAATTATAACACAGTAGTTTGAATGCTTTTGCCCATTCCATGTTTATAATTCTCACATAATTGATATGTCGATGCACAGCACTATGACATTCAGCAGCATTGTTGCATTATTCAGTGCCATGGTTGTCTTGGCTGCTATGCCCAGTGTCAGCGTATTAGCAGTCTCCACACGATCAGCTACATTTGGATTTATTCATGGCGCTTTCACAACCCTAGGCATAGTAGCAGGCGACATCGTTTTCATCGCGATCGCTCTTTGGGGTCTGTCGCTTCTGGCTGAAACGATGGGAAGTTTCTTTGTCCTAATAAGATACCTTGGTGGAGCTTATCTTATCGGGTTGGGAATAAGGCTATGTCGGGCAAAATCAAGAGATGTGAAGACGGAGGAGGTCGTTAACGCCTCTTTGATGTCCAGTTTTCTGACTGGATTGTTTATTACATTGGGCGACCAAAAAGCGACCTTCTTCTATCTTGGGTTTTTCCCAGCTTTTCTTGATATTTCTAAAGTATCTTATTTTGATATCGCTACGATTATAGCAATCACGACAGTTGCGGTAGGCGGCGTAAAACTTGGTTATGCATTCATGGCAGATAGAACTAGATTGCTAGTTAGTTCCAAGCTCAGAAAAGGCATAAACACGGCTGCTGGCAGTGTAATGATTGCTGTTGGAGTATTGTTGATAACAAAAGCTTAATCATACAACCGAGTTCAGCAGGTCTAACAAGTCGCTGCCCTAAAGCGCTGTTACATGTCAGGTGAGAGCAAAGGCAATCTGCCTTCGGTGAGCTTGGTCGTCCTCCGATGCGATGCGCTAAAGAGACACCCTCTGGTGCATCGTCTGCTTAAGCTTTTTTTCTGCTATATAAAAACCACCAAAGCTCTAGACCAATGAGTGCCAGCCCACCCGCGATGACCCCAATTTTTGATCCGATCGGTTGATCAATGCGCTGAAACTGCGGGGCTGTAGGCTGAGAATGGTTCATCGGCATTTGAGTAGCGGCAGGACTTGCGCTCAAGAATAAACCAATGCCGACAAGGTTTGCGAGCAATACTTTTCTCAACATGATGATCAACGCGAGGGGAAACTATAGAATTGCTTTTGGTTTAAAGTTTTGTAACCGCAGTGCATTTGTTAAAACAGACACCGAGCTAAACGCCATCGCGCCGCCAGCAATAATTGGGTTAAGGAGCCAACCGAAAATAGGAAAGAGAACGCCTGCTGCAATGGGAATACCCAATGTGTTGTAAATGAAAGCGAAGAAAAGATTTTGGCGAATATTGCGAATGGTGGCACGAGACAGTTGAATTGCAGTGACAATGCTGTGTAGATCACCAGAGATCAGCGTGATATCACTCGCCGCGATCGCAACGTCGGTTCCGGTTCCGATGGCAATGCCCACGTCTGCCTGCGCCAAGGCTGGGGCGTCGTTGATGCCGTCTCCCACCATTGCCACAATCGTTGATTTGGCATGCCGCCGCCCTTTTGGGTTTGGTCTTGAACGACCAAGCTTGTCGTTTTGAATCGATTTAATAACGGCTGCTTTTTGCTCTGGTCGAACTTCGGCAATAACGGTTTGAATACCAACTTGATTGGCGATCGAGTTGGCAGTTTGCTGGTTGTCTCCTGTGAGCATCACAACGTCGAGTCCCATCCGTTGCAAGGCTCGAATCGCTTGAATCGAAGACGGTTTTAGCGCATCTGAGATGCCCATCAACCCGTGCAGTTTGCCTGCGATCGCAATCAAAATTACCGTTTTCCCAAGAGATTCTAATCGATCTTTTTCGGCTTGCATCGACTGAACATCAATGTTCAACTCGCTCAGCCAGCGTTGCGTGCCAATCTGCACCATCTCATGGGCAACTCTACCTTGGACTCCGCTCCCCGCGATCGCTTCAAACTCTTGCACCTCTTCTAAACTCACGCCTTGTGTTTGGGCATAGCAAACTACGGCTTCGGCTAAGGGATGCTCTGAGTTACGTTCAACGGATGCCACCAGTTTTAGCAGATTGAGTTCATGGGCTGAGCCAACATTAGAGATAAAGTCGGTCACAGTTGGCTTGCCTTCCGTGATGGTTCCTGTCTTGTCGAGAACGATCGTTTCAATCTGGTACGCCAACTCTAAACTTTCGGCCCCTTTGATCAAGATGCCGTTCTCTGCCCCTTTACCCGTTCCTACCATCACCGAGGTCGGAGTGGCTAAACCCAACGCACAAGGGCAAGCAATAATCAACACTCCAACCGTTGTGATCAGCGCTAGGGTCACGTTGCCCATAACGGTGAACCAGACGATAAAGGTTAGGATGGCGATCGCAATCACCACTGGCACAAACCACCCCGTCACTTGATCCGCCAATCGCTGAATTGGAGCCTTCGAGCCTTGTGCTTGCTGCACTAACTTGACAATTTGAGCCAGCACCGTATCCTTGCCCACGCGCGTTGCTCTAAATCGAAAGCTCCCGGTTTTGTTGAGGGTTGCTCCGATCACTTCATCACCGGGCTGCTTTTTGGTGGGCACACTTTCGCCCGTCACCATCGATTCATCAATCGTCGAGCTTCCGCTAACCACTTCGCCATCTACCGGAACCTTTTCCCCCGGACGCACCATCACCACATCGTCGATCTGCACCTCTTGGATGGGCACTTCCAGTTCTTGCCCGTTGCGAATAATGCGTGCATCTCGCGCTTGCAGCCCGATCAGCTTGCGAATTGCTTCTGAAGTTTGCCCCCTTGCCCGCATTTCCAGCAAGCGCCCCAGCAAAATCAGCGTGATGATCACGTTAGCCGCCTCGAAATACACATCGGGGGGCAATCCTTGGGCAAGAAAAAAGCCAGGAAAAAGGGTCGCAATTAGTGAATATAGATAGGCTGATCCGGTTCCCAAAGCAACTAAAGTATCCATGGTTGCAGTGTGGCGGTTGAAGGCTTTCCAAGCATTGATAAAAAATTCTGCACCACACCAGAACATCACAGGCGTTGACAAGATTAATTGAAACCAGTAATTGTGCAGCCACATGGGAATGAATGGAAGTGCCAATCCGGTCATCATCGGAAGGGAACCAACGATGAGAATAACGCTGATAATGCCAGCAACAATGGTTTTCTGTCGCAGGTGACGAAACTTTCGTAATCGCTGCGTTTTTTCGGCATCGTCTTCACCCGTGATCAATTCTTGATCTTGCAACGGAACCGATGAGTAGCCAGCCTCCGCGATCGCATGCTGAATTTGCCCTAAATTGACGCGCTTAGAGTCGTATTCAATAGCCGCTCGCTCTGCTCCAAAGTTAACGTTGCAGTTGCTCACCCCCGGAACCGAGCGAATGGCATCTTCTATGTTGCTTGCACACGAGGCACAACTCATGCCCTGAAGTTTGAACGTACTAGTTTCCATACAAAAGGGGTTAAGTGACGGTATAACCTGCTGCTGCGATCGCGGCTTTGATAGCGGTCTCAGATTCTTGAGTTTCAACGCTCACCCGTTTGGTTTTGGGATCGGTGCTGACAATCGCGCGCTCATCGACCGCTTTGATAGCATTCGTGATCGACGTTTCACAGGCTGAGCAAGCCATATCAGAAACCGTAAGTTGTAAGGTCATGGTCTCAATGGTGATGAATTTGAGTTGATAATTGTATGATGAACCCTCCACTAGGCTGGAGAGTCAAGCGATCGCACAAAAATGTTTCAAGTATTTCGCAATGCCGAAGTTCTAGAACCCCAGCTTGCCTGCTACAAAACTATGGCTTCCCGTTGGCTATACCGATTCGCTCTTGCATAATCGCCCAGCAAAAAGCAAGCCCTCTTGAGGCTGCCTAAAATGTGTTCTTCCAATCGGCAGTCACCAATTTGCTGAGCCAACCTCAATCGCTGCTCATAGCACTCAATGGCTTCGGTCATCTGCCCCAACGCATCGTAAGAAACACAGAGACTCGCCAGCGCGTTTTCTTGCGATCGCAGATCCTTGAGCGCGATCGCTAGGGTAAGACGTTGCCGATTGTAAGTAATGGCTTGGTCATGATTGCCTAAAACATAGTAAGCGTTGCCCAAATTTCGCAGCACTTGAGCTTCGAGGCGTTGATCCTGAACAGTTTGAGCTAACACCAACCGATGCTGGTAATAGGCGATCGCCAAATCATAGTCGCCTTGAGCATAAAACGCATTGCCTAAGTTTTTAAGAATCTGTCCTTGAGCTTTATAGTCATTTAAATCTTGTGCGATCGCAAGGGCAGCTTGTTTACATCCAATCGCACAATCCGACTGACCCGCCGCTTTGTAGGCTAAACCCAGGTTATTCAAGGCTGCCATCTCTCCTGGTCGATCCTGGAGATGCTGAGCCAGCACAAGGCTTTCCTGCTGATACTCAATCGCTTTCCCATGATCGGCAAGATGACGATAGGCATTCCCCATCGTCCCCAACACATGCACGCGGCTGAGGTAATTTTTAATCTGTTCTGCTAACGCCAAACTGCGCTGAGCGTAATCGATCGCCTTGCCGTATTCCCCTAAGCCATAACAGGCTAAACCCAGATAATTCAGCGCTTTTTCAGCCCCTACTTGATCTTCAAGTTCCCAGTAGATCAGTTGCGCTTTTTGCAGAGTATGCAACGCCGTCTGAAGTTGTCCTTGCTGGTAGTCTTCTATGCCTTGAGTCAGCAAACGATCGGCTTCTAACTTGCGATCGTCGTTAGTTTCTCTAGAACTAAGAAGGTCGAGTTTAACAGTTGGGGTGAGAGTATCGCGCTCATGGTGTGACGCCTCAATCCCTGGATTTTGATTGCTGTGGCAGTTGCTCATCTCTCAACACTCACCCTTCCGAATGGCTTCCGATGATTCCAGGAACATAACATCCAGAGCTTAACTTCTTTAAGACGAAGGGATGCTCAGTAGAATTTCAGGTTTTCCGGCATATTTCTAAGATATTTTCTAAATAATTAAATTCTTAAACGATTTATAAAGAATAAGCAGGGTGAGGCAATGGCAGCTTTGGGAATGTCTTCTCAGGCAAGAATAGCTGTAACGCTTTGCAAGCGGTCTTTCTGGGGTTGAAATAGTGGGTGCGAAAGTTCTGATAGCTAGCCAAAAATGTCTGGGTGGCAGCCGATGAGTGGCAAATGAAACGGATCGGTAGTGAGCGAGAAGGGAAGTCTGCTCAGCTTTGCTGATTTATCTATCCGCTCCTCGCGAAGCGTTGCCGCAGGCGTCTGCTACCCAATCTACTGCCAATTTCAGACTTCTGTTTTCTTCTTATCGCTCTGCTAGCCACTTCAAAATCAGAGGATTTACTACATCAGGGCGCTCATCATGGGGGCAATGCCCTGTATCTGGAATCGCAGCAAATTTGACATCATGCGATGCCGTCAGACCCTGATAAATTGCAGCACCCGCGATCGGCGTCCACGGATCAGCTTCTCCCCACACGACGAGGAGCGGCTTTTGAATGCGAGGTAACAAATCGGTTGGTTTCGGTCCAGCAGGTGCGGTCAGGATCGTTGAAAAGACCTTCTGAGCACCCGGATCACAAGAAGGCGTGTAGAGTAACTCTACGAGTTCGTCAGTAATAGCGTCACGATCGCGATAGACCTGCTGCAAACTGCTGCGGATGCGCGCTTTTTGCCGTACTCGATCAAACAACCAAGAGCCAAACGTTTTGGAACTCACCAGTTTGGTGAATGTCCCCATCACGAGCCGGAGTGGTAGGTTCAGTTCGTCGGGGCGATGGTTGAGACCTCCCGCCGGATTGAGTAAAATGCCTCCTGCGGCGATGTCTGGATAGTCTGCAAGCACCATCAGACAAAGTAAACCGCCGATTGAGTTACCAATAAAATAGGCAGGCTGACCAATCTTAGCGCTCCAAAAATCTTTGATCAGGTCTGTCCAGAGTTCGACCGTATATGCGATCGCTGGTTTTGCAGACCCGCCAAAGCCCAACAAATCCAGCGCAAACACTTGATAGCCTGCCTCAGCCAAAACAGGGATATTTTTACGCCAGTGCCCGATCGACGCCCCAAACCCGTGAATTAAAACTAAGGGACGCCCAGTTCCCTGCACGGTGTATTGGATCTGATGACCTTTCCAGTCCCAAGTCATCTTCTCGAAGGTGATAGGAGTCAGCCGTTGTTCAGTGGTCACAGTTTTACATGAAGTTTTCTTAAGATATCTTCATCATAGTAGTTTGGACACACTAATTTCAGCAACTCCTTTGAGGCAGGGCGCAACCAGTCAGGCGTCTATTTTCCGACTTTTTTGGCGTCTAGCTTGGCGTCTGGCTTGGCGTCTGGCTTGGCATCTGGCTTAGTATCTGAATCGGAAGACTGGAGAGCTTGGTCTAGCACAGCACGAGCATCTTCAGCTTGAGAACGCGCCTCTCGATAGCGCAGATTTGTTTGCGCGTAGTTCTTTAAAACCTTAAATCCTTCTTTTAATTGATTAATTTCGGCTTCGCTCACCGGCTCATCTGTAAACAGTACATCGATCTGCTTGCGAACTTGCAGGGCTTCGGTGCGGGTTTCTTGAGCTTTGAGTTTGAGGGTAGCTAAAGCGCTGAGAATTTGAACGGCTTGATTAATAGAATCTTCACCACCAGATGCGATCGCAGCGGAATTGTGAATCTCGATGAAGTTTTGAGGACCAAACCCATCGGCTAAATCGGTGGGTAATTTTCCTTCATCCATGAGTTCCATTAACTGATCCATCGCCTTTTCACGGGCTTTAGATGAATCTTTGCCAGGAACCGTCAAGACAATTTCGGGGCTTTGAGCAAGAGTATACTGAACCATGAGGCGCTACAGATCAATAGTAAAAAGTTTTGGCAGAAAGGAATAATGATCCATTCCTCTTGATCTTAGCCCCGAAACCCTGCCATGAGAGAAAGAGAAGCGTAATCTTCTGATAGACCTAGAAACTTTTTGCCCAACATAGATTGACATGGAGACCAAAGTTAGGCATAATTAAAAAGCTGTCAAATGCGGGTATAGCTCAGTGGTAGAGCGTCACCTTGCCAAGGTGAATGTCGCGCGTTCGAATCGCGTTACCCGCTTTCTAATAGAAGTCTCTCATAGCCTTGATTTCACGGGGTTTCGAGGGTTAAGCTTTCTGTAAATGATATTCAATAATCTATTATTCTCTCAACCCTGAGTACATTCTTGAGTCCATTACTAAAGGCACGCACATTGAGGTCGTCGGCCTGAAGAACACTCAGAACGGAACATCCTCATCTTAAAAGCAATCCGGTTTAGGTGAAAGCAACAACCCATAGGATTTCGCATCCTATGAGTTGCATATTTTCTTGTTCTATCGTGATAGCATGTCATTTCAGCGACCTCTAAACCTTCGGACTCGCTGTAGTCGGCAGTCCCAATGTTACTGAAGAACATCAAAAACTATCAAAGATTGACTTAGAAGAGTCACACACTAGCTTTAAATTCACACTACCTGACTTAATGGTTGATTCCTTCCTCAATCAACTCGGCGATTTAATCAGTGGTGCATTCTTCTTTGGTCAGGATGCCTTCCAGAGAGTCGTTCGCATTCCCCAAGGACAAGCGATCGCGCTTCTAGTCGTTCTACTTGCTGGACTTTCATTAGGCATTGGGCAAAGCGTGATTCTGTTTGCAAACCGAGTCAAGCCAGTTCGATTTATTTTGAGCTTGCTGCTGAATGCGATTTTGTTTGCCTTCGGGTTTCTGTTTTTGGTGTTTAGCACTTGGCTAATTGGCTTACTTCCTGGGTTTGTGCAAATCGCCTGGGGCAATTTAGTCGAAGCCTTTGGATTGAGCTATACACCGCTCCTTTTTGGTTTTTTGGGGGCATTGCCTTATCTGGGGAGTCCGATTCTCAACGTGCTATCAGTCTGGCATTTGCTCCAGATGGTAACTGCCGTGAGTGCAGTTGGGCAGGTGGGCGGTGCGACTGCGTTTACTCATGTTGCATTAGGCTGGGCGATGCTGCAACTGCTTCAAGGCACGATCGGGCAGCCGATCGCTCGGTTGGGACAGAAGCTCGATCGCAAAGTGGCAGGGGTGGATTTGGTGAAGCAGCGATCGCAAATCGCCGCACGAGTGGAAGCTGATTTAGAGACGCGGATTCCTAGCTCACAATCTGCGAGTCGTCTGGCTAAAACGGTTCCGGATGAATCTCTTAGCGTAGCTCAATTCAGTGAAACGGCTGCCCTTCAGCTTCCCACTCAGGAGACAACAACAGTCGGCGTTCGTTTGGAGAATCGATTTCAGGGCATTCCTCAAGCAATCCGCCTGGGGTTAATGCTATTGGGGATGCTGCTGCTCTTTGTCGTGGTTGCTCTGCTCCTGCGCCCGATTCGTCTGAGTCTGTTTGGCTGGTATGAAACGCTACCGCGCCCCGTGCGGTGGACATTTGATCTGACTTGGATTGGTATTGTTGCGCTCATCTTTGCTGGATTGCTTGCTCCTTTAGAAACATTGGGATGGTGGGCAGGTTGGTTTGGTGAGGAAGTAGAAACTGCAAACTTATCTAGGAGTTCAACCATTAATCTAGCCCCCCGACGAGTGACACGTCCCGATCGCTATGTGGTTTATCTGGATGGTGTGGGCCAGTCCGGGGAAGCATATACGCCTGATGTTGAGGATTTTCTAGCCGCACTTCAGCCTGCTTTACCTCAACGGATGGAGCTAGTCAGAGGGCTAATGCTCTACTCGGTGCGAAATCAAGCGCTGGTATCTGATCGTCCTTTATCGTGGCTGTGGCGACTTGCCGATCGAATGCGCTGGGACAACCCAATGGCATTGCTAGGACTGATGGTGAATATCCGAAACACTTGGATTGTGGCGGTTTCTGCGGATAAGCGATATGGACCGATTTATAACCAAGGCATTGCTCAGGTTATCTATAACGGCTTAATGGGTCGAGGATATCAGCCGAAAGAAGGCACACCGATTACGCTGATTGGTTATAGCGGCGGCGCTCAGATGGCTGTGGCATCGGCTCCTCACCTCAGACGCGCTCTCGGAACCGAGATCGAAGTGATTTCGCTCGGTGGGGTGATAAGTGCAAATAATAACTTTTTGAAGCTGGAGCATCTTTACCATCTGGTTGGAGATAAGGATGGGGTTGCTGCTCTGGGTCCTCTGCTGTTTCCGGGTCGGCGCAAATGGTTTCCGCTGTCTTATTGGAATCGGGCACTGCGGAAAGGCAAGATCAGCGAAATTTCACTCGGTCCAATGGGACATCAAGTTCCAGGCGGCATTATGGACCCAAATGCTTATTCGCCGGATGGACAGAGCCATTTAGGTTATACGATCGCTCAAGTTCGCTCTATTCTGAACGGGGATTTTCTCATCAATACACCTCCTCGATCTAGGACAATCAGCAACTACGAACTTTACAAGCAAGCAGACTTTAACAATTACACTTACTATCCACTGGATCAAAGGATCGATTCACAATGGTATCGCTCGATCGCGCCGTGGATGGGTCGCCTGATTCTGCCTCAACCCTTAGAGCGTCGTCAGGTTCGCGGGGTCTGGTTTGAAGTTCATCACGCGCCTGCTGGTTATGAATCGCTGATCGGACAAAACGTAATGCTGCGCTGGGCAGATAATCCTACTGTCAAGCAATGGGTTCGAGCTGTTACCCGCGATGTTCATTTCAGTGTTGATGCAGAATATTCCAGTCAGTATGGAGGTACGATTCATCCCGATCGCTTGAATCACTGGCAACAAGTCGATCCGCTCGAATCTCTAGCAGCCTCACATCCTGCTGACGATCTGATCGTCATGCTCGAAGACCCTGTTGAAGTTGATCTTCCTGCGCTTTACGTCCACCATCCTCCCTCAGAAATTACCGGACGCTATTACGGCTTAGTTCGCTTTGACGGTGCGATCGCTAGAACAGATCGTTTTCAGGTCAAACACTTTAATCGAGCAACGCGCGACTTTGACGGATGGACAGAGCAAGTACGCTTACCTGAAGTCGTGGTTGCTCAGTGCTCCGGTAGCTTTCCTTCGACCACGAACAAGTTAGAACAATCGCCGCTCAATGAAATGGGCTGGTATATCTATGGCGCGAAGGATGCGACCGGAACGTTTGTTGTGCGATCTCTCGCACCTCGATCGCTGTTGCGTCTTCAGCCCGATCGCGTTGTGTTTGGCAGAAAAGCCGCTTATCGCTACATTCGACAAGAATCTTGGGCAAAGGCGGTTGAACAAAAAGGCAGAATTTCATCGGTGCTTTGTGTGGGTCGGCAATCTGAGGAAATTCAAGGTGCGATGCGAAGCAGTTCCCCCTTCGGGGCAATCGATGAGTGGAAAGTTGGCGATCGCGCGTTGCTGCTGCATGTTTATGGTGGAATTGGCGGCAATAAAAAAGAACCTGCGGCAGCCACTCCGATCTTTTTTGGTCACTTTGCCTATGGCGTTGCAACGGTGATTCACGATCCGATTAGCGACGAGCGGCGATTTGAGATTCAGTATTACCAGGTCTACACGCACAACACCGATGGCTTAACAGCAGGAACACTGCACTGGTCGCACTACATGGGCGATCGTCAATTTGGCTGGCTGGGTGGGCGTCCAGTTTGCGATATTTTGGTGAAGTTCGATCCGTTTACTGGTAGTTTTGACCTCAATGGAGTTCGTCGATCTGCTGCCGCAGATGCCTCTTCGAGATCGCCACTAGATACGATGATTCATCAGCTTGAAGCGATGACGGCTCGCTATCGCATCGGAGATGGAACAGGTGCAACTTATGTCGGTCCCGCGAACAATTGCGCCCAGGATGCTAACCAAGCTCTGTTTGCGAGTATTCGATCGCTCTCGAACGAAATTGCCGCAAACGAATCTCGCTTACAACTCTGGCTCAGTCAGAATCCGGATCAAGCAGTGCGGTATCAGCAACTTTTAACGGTCAAAGATAAACTCAATTCACAATTGCAGATGTTTGGTTCACCCCGTTCGGATTGGGAAACGAACGAATTCAAGCTTGGCACAACGCTTGAAGATGAGCCGCTCCGAAATCTATGGATTGGTTTGGGCAGTTGGCGATCGCTTCTTCCTCGGAAAGCAAGCGACGCGATCGTCAAAGCATTTTTAGAGCAGGGAGCATCGGTTTGGGTGCTGCGGACGAATCAGGTTGGGGGATACGATCCAGATATCGAACCGATCGCGCCAATGACATTGTGAGCGATGTCCTATGCTGCACTATATTCGATCGACTCTGATCCCCTCTAAACCTGCCCAACTTCTCATTCAGACTGGAATGAAGTGGGATCAAGATAACTGTTCAGGAATGGCGGCTTCGCTATCGTATTTCGCGCTGTTTTCCTTGTTTCCTTTGCTGCTAGTCATGCTCAGTATTATCGGCAGGCTGATTGCACCGGGAACAGATGCGTTTCAAGAGATTCAGCGAGCGGTAGCGCGACATTTACCGCCCGAAGTACACGGCTTGATCAAAGAGACAGTGATTTCGCTCAGTGAAAATCGCGTGGGGGCTGGGATTGTTGGATTTAGTGTTTTGCTATGGACAGCAAGTGCAGTCTTTGACATTCTCAGAAGTTCTGTGAATAAGATTTGGCGTTTACCCCTTCGGGGAACTGCGGAGCAACTGCCCAGTCGTGTTTCTGAAACAGGATCAGCAACGAAAATGGTGCTTTTCTTTGTGGCAAACAAGCTGTTTTCGTTTCTATTAGTGTTTGGAACTGGCTTGCTACTGTTTGCTTCACTGATTTCTAATATTGCTATCAAAGCGATTCTGAAACTGGTTGTAACATTTCAAGAGGCGTTTTCCTGGATTCAGCTTGACGAATTTCTGCTAACTCGAAGTTTACAAACTGGTTCGTCGTTCTTGATTCTGGCGATCGCACTTTGCATCTTGTACAAAATTTTGCCAACCGTTTATGTATCCTGGGGCGATGTCTGGCTCGGTGCGCTACTGGTTGCCTTGCTGCTGGTTGGACTTCAACAACTGGTGAGCAATAGCGTGATCTCGATCGGGAGCCATTTTCTGTCGTATGGTGTGATCGGCGGAGTGATGATTTTGCTGCTGTGGATTTTTCTCACCTGCCAGATCTTTCTGTTTGGCTGCGTGTTTTCCTATGTTTATGCTCATCTAGTCGGCAGCCGTCGTCGCCAGAGTTTGAATCAATCTTCTGAGACAGAATAAACTACCCCGCTTAGGCATTCTCTTCAGCAGGACGTGATGGATATTTGGGGAGGGTGGTCGCAAGTAGAAAACAAAGTCCGGTGAGCAACAGCGCCAGCAGCAGAGAAGTTCGCAGTCCTGAAGTCGTCGCTTCCTGGCTAATCTGGCGCAGAAAAGGCACAACCGAGGGGGGCACTTGGTTGACGATCTCTGCACTGACTTCTTGCCGAGACATCGTTTGAATCATTTCTTGCAGCGTGGCAATCAATCGGACGCGATTTGCAGGAGTGACCGTCTGCCCGATCTGCTGTAAAACACCGTCCACAATATCCCGTGAAGCATAAAAGATCAGCGCTGTCCCCAGAATGGCTTTACCCAACGAACTGCCTAAATTCTGCGCTGGGTTGTAGATTCCTGTTCCTTCGACTCTGCCGTTCTCTGCGGTTGAGTAAGTTAATCGACTGACGTAAGGGGAAAACAAACCTGAGCCAATACCCATGACCAACAGCCCTGGTAGCAAATTGATCGACGATACTTGCAGCGTGAGACTGCGATACAGCATCAAGATTCCAATCGCTAGAAGCGCCAGTCCGATAAACACGATCGATTTCGGGGATAACCGCTGAAATCGTGTGGCTCCATTGCGGTTGCTCCCTAGCCTGAGCAGTTTAAGTGACCCAATCACTACTAGAATTTTCGTGATGTTCAAGGGCATAATGGTCAGCGCTGTTTGGTAGGGGTCAAGCGCCAGCGCCAGTGGGACATACTGAAATAGATTAAATTGTACCCCAGCAATGATCAGCGTATGGAGCATCGCCGCTAACATTCCTAGCACAAATCCCGGCTGTCGCAGCAGTCCAGCCCGCAGAATCGAAGCTTCGCCTTTTCTTGCCTGCCGCCGCTGCCAAAAGCCAAAAAAGCCGAGCAGAATCAATCCCACTGCAATCAGAGGTGGCACGATCGACAAAGGAAACGGTGGCAGTACGACTCCACCAATCGAAAATGCCCGCTTCGGCTCCCACCAGCCAAACTCCATCGCCAGACTCACCCCGCTGAGAATCGATCCCAACCCTAAACAGGACAGTAGCCCACCGACCCAATCGATCGGCTGCTCGCAGTAAAGGCTGAGGTTGGGGAGCGATCGCCGCCGAAACCAGATCCCAATCAAGGCGACGAGCGATGGCACAAACGCCCAGCGCCAACCAATCCTAGAGGCAAGGAAACCACCGAGCAGCGATCCCATCAAGCTACCCAGGGTAGAGACAACAATCAACCCAACGGTTGCCTGCTCTTCAGTTTTGCCTCTGTAAATGAGATCTACGAATGTCCAGGGAGTGCTGACGAGGGGCGTTGCTGCTAGACCTGTGAGTACAGCAAAACTGATTGCTAGGATTGCGATCGAAGGACTCAGAGCCGTTAAGCTGATGCCAATTCCATAAAGCAACAGTCCAGCCAGGAAGACCGGGGTGCGACCAAAATAGCGGCAGAGATTTTCGGTCGTGGGTGCAAAGGCGGCAGTCGTGAGCGAAAACAGGACTAGAACAGTCTGAATCGAGCCAATGCTTGAGTCAAAATCACGTACAATTGCAGGCATGATCGCGGGCAGCACCCCAAGGTTGTACGAAACCATCCAGACCGTCAGCCCAATGATCCTGAAGGGGGAATTGCGGCTCAATAGCTGAGGATGGTTTGCCGTTGGTTCAATCATTGCATTCGGGCTAAGGGTTTACCTGTAAAAACTTCATGGGTTCAGTCGGCTGAAACTGGGCTGAAGTATCGCCTGCGAAGACCGAGCCATCTGTCAGCGTCAGTTTTTTGACCGGACTGCCTGCTGTGAAATCCAGATTGTTCAGATTCACCCAAAAGACATTCGGACTGCGAACCGACTCGAAAAAATAGCGGTTGTTTTTATGATCTGCAACGGTTCGCCAGATGGTTGAGGAGATATTAGGCTGATCAGGGGTACTAATGCCCATCGGCACCGACGCATTCCGAATCACTGAAAATACACCTGCAACGCCTTCGATCGCATCCGCCGTTTTGGGAATGGCATTGATGTAGAACGAAGCGCGAACAAATCGATCGGCGGCTCGATTTGTCCCCGGCAGCATTGTTGTGCCACCAACCGATCGCCAGTATTCATTCAGCGCCATCTGCTGACTATAGATTGGGGAGTTGGTCATTACTTGATAATCAGGGCTGTGGTGAATCATCAGCTTGCCCTCAACATACTCAATGATGGCGGAATCACCTGATGCGTCTGAAAGCGAGAGGTGTATCGTTCCGGGCTTGCCATCTGGCGATATCGCAGGCACAACATCAAAAGGTTCTTGCCCGGTTCCTTCGGAGTTGCGCTCTGCGCTAATCGCGGCAACCGCCTCACTCACGGTGGCAAAGTTGTCTAGCATGTACTGTGCCCACAGCGACAAGCACAAAGTCTGACGAGAATCTGTGGGAGTTGGGTATTGGGTTTCGACGAGATAAAGCAGATTGGCAAACAATCCCTGCTCATTCATCCCGTCAGCAATGCCAACATCCCAGCCTGAGACTCCTACACTGCCGTATTTTGAAATCCAGCGGATCGAATTTGCTCCAGCAGCACCGTCGCGCTCGATACCGCGTGGGAAAGCCCAAATGTTGCTCTTCATATCATTGAGCCAGTCCATCGTGCGCCCGGTAATGACTAAATCTTCGAGTCCTCGATACACTGCGCGGGTACAGCCTAGCACGATCGGGATCGTCATCAGCCCTGTTAACGAGTCCGTCAAAGCATCTAATAGTGTCTTGAGATCCAGATGAAAATCTAATGCAAATTGCAACATAAGAGAGCCTTCGATCGTAGATGTACTGTATCTAATCTGAAGATTACATTAAGCCAGCCGAAGTGCTAATCCCCTAACAAATTTTTAACGGTGTTGGGATATGTAAGAAATACTATAGTGATGACAAAAGCTTAAGAGGAGTAAACATTAGGGTTATGTTAAAACCAAAGCCTTTTTTGTTATGTATCAGCAGCAATCTGTCGATCGCAATCGTACTTTCAGGTACACCTATTCATGCGGAAGATCAGTTACCTCCTTCTAGCAATTCAACCCCTAAGCTCAATCAAGAATATGTTCATTCCGCAGAAGCTCTAAAACAGTCTGCTAGTTTACTGCCTCAGCCTGTTTCGATTGAGTCGCGCAATCTTGCTGCTGTGGAGCCAGCTTTTCCGCACACTGCGATCGCTCAGACAGAGACGCCCACATCACCGCCCTCTGAACCGTTTTCTAGAACGACCAGCGATCGCTGGCAATATTCAGTCGAACCCTATTTCTTTGTTCCCTTAAGTGTGAAGGCGGATGCCACAGTTGCTGGACGCTCCGCTTCGATCAATTTGGGCTGAGGGAGCATTTTAAATTTCGATCGGGCGTTTGATGCTGGAATTCGGTTTGAAGCTCAAAAAGAGCGATTAGGTCTGATTTTGGATGGATTCTATGTGTCTGCCAAAAACAGCGGCAACCTTGGGGTAACGTTTCCTCCAGGGAGTTTGCCAGGAGTCGCAGCAGGGATTTCTATCCCGGTGCGGGCAAGTGCTGATGCCAGCCTATCCGTTCGCCAAGGAGTCATCGATTTGGCAGCAGCCTATCGCGTTGTTGATACAACATTGGGCGATTCAGCAGCGACCAGGCGCTTCCCTCGACTCTTTGTTGATCCGATCGTAGGACTCCGCATTTTGAGTCAAAAACTAGAAGTAGATAACGTTCGCCTGAACAATATTCCTGTCGGCAATCTTCCGATTCCAGTTCCGCCTCCAGTAAATCAGAACTTTCGCACAAATCGAACAACGGTTGAACCCCTGATCGGCGCACGGATTGGATTAGATTTATCTGAACGCTGGTCAGTGGGCATCCGGGGTGATGTCTCTGGATTTAATCTCTATGCTGACAGAAACTTGACCTGGAATCTGCTAATTGGTACTCAATATCAACTTTCTCCTAATACATCGCTGCAACTGAGCTACCGCTTTAACAATTTTGATTTCGAGGATGGTTCGGGTTTGTCGCGAACCAAGTTGAATTTGCGCCAAAATGGGTTGTTACTTGGTGCAATATTCCGCTTCTGAAGCACTATGAGCGCAATGGTAAGGAAGCCATTCTATTTCTGAATCTTTCATATCAGTTTCATAGTTTAGTGATCTATGCTTGCATTACGCTCGATCGTCTAATCGCTATCGTGACCATAAGCACAATTTCTTCTCTTCATCAAAGGATTGGTGAGTTGTAAGTCCTATCACTAGATAGAAAGTATTCTATGGAAACCGTGCTCATTTCGCTCCTACCTTATATTATCGGCATTGCTGTCTCACCCATACAAATCATCATCAGTTTGTTGCTGCTCCTTATCTTGATTCGTATCCTCATGCCCGAACGCTCGAAGTATTTCCTCACCAATCTTTCAGGCTGGTTGACCCAACATAGCCGCTCAATCACGATCGCTGTTGCGATTGTTTTCGGTCTGTATTTCTTGCGCTCTGGTATCAGTGGGTTACTTGCGTAGAAAATTTGAAGAGTCGATATTTTTAACCTTAAATCGAAATTGTCCTATGTTCAACTTCTTTGATCCTGAAGCATCCAGCCTAACGCCTCGACAGATTGCCCGATCTTTTCTCTGGCTTGGCTGGATCGGATTTGGGCTGCAATGTGCGCTAGGGTTCATCCCGATTTTAGTTGTGGTTGCGAATGTTCTCATTCAACCAGGACGGCAGCAAACCGGGGCGTTTTCGTTGGGCTTATGGATGGCGATCGCTTGCTTATTCATTCTCATGTTCAGTATCTACTGGTGTTTTCGCTATACCCGACTTGCAAGTAAGTTAGAGGATCGCGATCTACGTCCTGCGAAATCTGAAGTGATTCGAGATTTGAGACTCGGACTTGTTGCGAATACGGGAATTATGACGATCGCGCTGCTGATTGCTCTATTTCGGGTAGGAGAATTAACAATCAGAATGTTGTCGTTGCCGCAGGGTGCAACCGTCGTTACTCCGAATCAAGTAGGTACAACCGTGGGATCATCAGGAACATTGATTACACCCTCGAATATGATTGCAATCCAAGCCATGATCAATACGATCGCGGCTGGATTAGTTGGACTAATTGTAACAATGCTGCTGCTTTATCAAGTTAGACAACATCGCAACTCTTAACATTGGTGAGCAGTACATCATAATATCAGTTTCATATCTTATTGTTCTAATTTGAAGAAGCAACGCCTGACATTTATATCAGTAGATGCTCATCACAACACACGATCGCTCCAAACGACCCACCCAGTACTTCCCGCTTTCGCCTCTCGAATGTTTAACTGTTTTGACGCATAGCCCTCAATCATCTGTGTCTGATAGTCACCCACATTCAAAGTAGTCACCCACATTAATCATTCACGACTCGAAGTTCATTCGGAATCTCCGTCCCCTGCTCTAACTTCCACCAGTTCTTCCCGCTTCCTTTCGCAAACAATTTCTAAATCCATCTTGCCTGGAGTATCCGTTAATCTGAGGATTTGCTCTACATTCTTTAATCTCTGCATTCTTTAATCTATAGTCTTTGATATGATGCCTGACCCCGTTTCTCGTGGCGATATTTTGATTGTGGACGACACTCCCGACAATCTCCGATTGTTGTCTACCATGTTGAGTGAGCAAGGGTACGACATTCGTAGCGTGATGGATGGAGCGACCGCATTGATGGGCGTTCAAGCGCAACCGCCAGATCTAATTTTGCTCGACATCAATATGCCAGAGATGAACGGTTACGAGGTTTGTCAGCACTTGAAGGAAAACGCCAACACGCGATCGATTCCGATCATTTTTATTAGTGCGCTGAATGAAGCGATCGATAAGGTTAAAGCCTTTGCGATCGGGGGCAGTGACTATATCACAAAACCGTTTCAAGCTGAAGAAGTCTTAGCCCGCATTGAGAATCAACTCACGATTTGCCGTCTAACTCAGCGTGTTGAGCAATTAGCCACCCTCGAAGAACGCAATCGCATCGCTCGTGATATTCACGATTCTCTTGGACATGCATTAGTGGCGTTGAATATCCAGATCGAAACAACGTTGGCATTGTGGCAGGATCATCCCCAGAAAGCCTATGGGTTTTTAGTCGAAGCGAAACAACTCGGTTCTGATGCGCTGAGCGCCGTGCGGGAATCGGTTTCGGATTTGCGATCGCAACCCCTGCAAGGAGCATTATTTGAAACTGCGATCGCTACTCTGATGCAAGAATTTCAACAATCAACGGGAATCCGTCCCACCTATCACATTGAGCTAACGCAACCCACGTCCCATGCGCTGAATACCGTTGTGTACCGCATTGTGCAAGAAGGCTTAACGAATATTTGCAAGTATGCAGACGCAACGGCGGTGACACTAGAAATTCACGCTTCTGCATCCGGTTTGTCGCTCTTACTAGAAGATAATGGTAAAGGCTTTTGGGTAAATGAACCGAGAACCGGATTTGGGCTAAAAGGAATGCAAGAACGAACGGCAAAGCTAAACGGGCAGTTACACATTAATAGTAAACCTGGAAATGGTTGCCGGATTACAGCTTATTTCTCTTTACAAGCTTAAAATATAAATCTGCAACAGTAAAGGAAATTACTTTATGGTTAGTACGATGATTCGTATATTGTTAGTAGAGGATCAGGAAATTGTGCGGCGAGGATTAAAAACGCTTTTGGATCTCCAACCGGATTTGCAAGTGGTTGCAGAAGCAGGGAATGGACAAGACGCCATTTTGCAACTTAGCACGCTACAGACGGTTGAGCGCTTCCCGGATGTGGTGTTGATGGATATCCGAATGCCGATTCTAGATGGTGTGAAAGCAACGCAGCAAATTTGTCAGCAGCATCCTGACCTCAAAATTTTAATGCTCACGACCTTTGATGATGCGAAGTATATCTCAGAAGCGTTGCGGTTTGGGGCAAAGGGCTATTTGTTGAAAGATACCCCTGCTGCGGAATTGGCAGAGGCAGTGCGATCGCTGCATAAAGGCTATACCCAATTTGGACCTGGAATTCTTGAACGGTTGATTGCCCATGTGCCTCAAGTGCTGAACGACGACGACTTACCACCCGGAATCAAAGAACTCACTGCCAGAGAAAAAGAGGTGTTGTGCCTGATTGCCAAGGGTGCGAGTAATCGAGAAATTGCCCAGACTTTGTTTTTATCAGAAGGAACAGTACGAAATCATATCAGCCATATTTTGACGCGATTAGAGTTGCGCGATCGCACTCAAGCCGCGATCGTAGCGAATACGTTTCTCGACTATTTAATGGCTTCTGGGCAGGTCTAGCGATCGTGCATTGATTCGGCAATGAGCTAAGGTTTGCGATCGCGACTATGCGCTTTCCCAAGGTTTAGGTTGTCGGCGCAAATCCCTGCTGTTGTTGGCTTTGAGAGCAGCGATCCACCAGAAAATTCATCTTATTAGACTTATCCGGTTGCATGGATCATTTAGAGGGAATTCCCTTTGGTCCCGAAATCAGCCGCTCTCTCATTTTCCGCTTCCCCTTTGCGAATAGCGCTCCATCATCTGCTGCGATCGCACCGCATACTTTTCCACCCACTCCACCGGAGCCAACACCTGCGCCTGCTCCAAAAACCGATTCACCCATCGAAAAAACTCCTCCAGCGATCGGCGCGGTAACACCACCGCATAATCCACTGCCTCTACCTGCCCCGCCCCATTCTTCACCACCTGAAGTGTCTGTTTCGGATGCCGCCGATTTCCCTCCACAATAAACGGCACCACCCGTTCAAAAAAGCGCACCTTTACCTTCACTGCCGTCGGTTGTCCTGATAGCTCCTGCTGTTGCTCCTCACGCTCCCCCAAATTGATGCCCCACCCATCGCGCAACAACTGCTCTACCCGGCGCAACTGCTGCAATTGAATCGCGGTTCCCCGTGGTGCCATCTCCAGTCTGCGACACTGAGCCGCCAACCGGTCTACCCGCATCGTCACAAACTGCCCTGTCTCCGTCTCCTCATAGACCAGATACCAAGCAATATCGTGGTAGAGCAATTGCAGTGGGTATACCTGCAAAAATCCCCGTGGCTTCTGATGGTAGGGGTCTCGTGCATGATAAATCTCGACCGCTTGCCCCTGGACGATCGCGCTTTCGAGATCTTCTAAACACTCAAATAGGGTCTCTCGCTCATAGATGCCCCGTTGTCGAAGCTCATCCGGATCGGTGTAGAGAATAACTTGATGGGACTGCGATCGCACCGGATAAAACAGTTCGCCCTGCAACTCCAGATTCAACCCTCGCAGCCGTTGCTCAAGTTGCTTCACTACCTGACGAATTTGCGGATCTCCCTGCGCTTCTGCCTGAATCTGTAACGCTTGCCATGCCGCTTGTAGCTCAGCACGATCGAGCGCGCCTGTGCCCAGATAGTAGCCCCAGCGATACATACGTTGATCTAAAATGCCATACTGCCGCAGCGTTTTAAGATCTTTACGCAATGTGTGTACAGAGCAATCTAAAAATTCGATTCCTAGCGTTTCTGATATTGTTTTCATTCGCGTTAGTACTGCTTCCATTGCATCATGATCGTCCTCTTCTACAAACGGATCGGGCGAACCCACTCCCGGATACTGAACGAAGGTTGTAATCAGTAAGAGCAATCGTGTGAAGGCTTTGAATTCACTGTAGGGATGCATAACTCAACGTAGGTATGAGATGTGTCGGAGCTTTCTGTAAAAATCTAAATGTCAATTCAAAAGAGAATATTTCTAACATACTGGTTTTTCTAAAAAACGCTCTCTCAAAAGCCATTATGGGCAATCTAAACTTTTGTGAACATATTTTTTGTTCCTGGGACATCACAGAGATTGCTTGTTACATTTGTGACGTTAATCAAAAACTAGGGGTCTGTCCCCTATTCGCGGCAAATTTAGCAGCACTATGTCCAAGTACACGGCGATCAGCTTTGCTCCCGTACAGGGATTCATCGAAAAATCTCGTAAGTTACGCGACTTGTACGGAGCTTCTTTAATTTTGTCTTACCTGAGCCAAAAGCTGGCTGAAGCGGCTGATCAGCCACCCGATCTCATCGTCATTTCTCCAGCGCTCATCAATGTTCAAGAAGGAATGCCAAATCGGATTTTAATTAAAGGTGACTTTAATCGCAATGAGGTGACAAACACACTGATTAAAGCGTGGGAGCATGTGCTTGTCACATGCCAGACTTGGCTAGAGCAGGAAGCATTCCCTCAAGAACAGTTCTGCTGGCAAGTAGAATGGCTACGCTGGAAACAATATACCTGGGAGATCTTTTGGGGACAGGGATCTGAACCAGATGAAGCAATGCTGGATCTAGAACGCCGCAAACTGAAGCGAGATTGGACAGGAATCAATTGGGTGGGTGAAAGTTCAAGCTTGAGTGGAACCGATGCGATCGCAGGACCGCGTCTGGGTGAAGTTCGCGATCTAGGAAAATCTTTGACACCCGACCAACATCAGCAATTCAGGGAAGAACTTGAGCTTTTCTACCGACGTTTATCCTGGCTACTGGATGCTCCAGATGAGCGCATTGGGAAACCTCCGTTGTCGATAGCAGCATTAAAAGAATATGAGGAATCTAAGCCGGATGATATTGGCAAATACATTGCTATTAATGAACGTCTCAGCATTCCTGAACTCGTTAAACGTCTTGTGACCTACACGCCAATCGCCGAGACCATCGGGATGACTCCGTTAGGAGAAGGCTTTACAGAAATTAAGCGCGAGGCAAACACGGGCTGGTTTATGGGAGATGGCGACAAAGTAGGGGACAAACTGAAAACGATCACGTCTGATGAAGAACAAACAATCTTCAGCAAAGCGATGCGGGATTGGGGTAAAGCTTTCAAAAAAGGCTTTCCTAGAAAGTTGGGTCGGGTCGTTTATGCTGGTGGAGATGACTTCTTGGGCATTCTCTACAACTCTGAACTTAAGAGTAGCGATTTATCAAATCAAGCCTTGGTCTGGTTGAAGCAATTTGATCAGCAGTGGCAAACCCACGGTCAGAATATCAACGTCAGCATGGGATTTGTCTGGGCTGCCAATCGAGTTCCTCAACGGGATGTTCTTCAGCATTGCCGCGAAGCAGAGAAGATCGCAAAAAATAAAGGGCGCGATCGCGTTACCATTCGAGTTCTCTTCAATAGCGGACAGTTTGTGCAATGGACTTGCCCTTGGCAGCATTTACCGATTCTAGATCGCTGTCGAAACTGGACTCATCTATACAACGACTGGGCGCACTTGCGATCGCGTCATGCGATTCGATTTCGAGAGGTCAATCAGAACCCAATCGATCGAGATATTGCGTTAGCTATGCTTGATCTCTACTTTGACGATTTAGGTCAGGAAATTCAAAATCATCCTCAGGAAGAGGGTCAGTGGCGTGCGATAGCTGGTGACAACACCGATGCAGCAGTTGTGCAGTGGATTCATGATTTAGTGCAAGTGGGGTGGCAGCTATGTTCAAATACCTAATTGTTGTGTCTCCTTTGGGCTTTCTTTATGGCAGTTCTGGCGCTTTTTTGTCGCCCGAAAACCTAATAGGGCGCTCAGGGTCTAAATTTCCGCCCGATGCAGCAACCCTTGCAGGACTCTTTTTTAGCGAGAATAAGCGTCATGAAATCGCGCCGCACGAAACTCTAAAGCATGAGCTATTTGTCTCTGGACCTTTCTGGGCAAAACAGGATGATCCAGACACATTCTACGTGCCAATACCGCGCCACCGACTCATTGAAGACGATAAAGATGATGAATGGAAACTGAATGCCCAACGCCAATGGCAACGTGATCCAGCCAAGCAGGATATCGAGATTCCTTATCGCTGGCAAAGCATTGACGCATGGCAACGCAACGCTTCAAAGATTCGGAATAATCAGGAAATGAGCAAGGTGCCCTGGGAATATGTGTCGTTTCTGCATCCTCAGATGAAGTCCGATGAGCGGCATGTTTTAGATCAGGATGGGCTGTTTCTAGAGAACGCAGTGCAGATGGACGAAGACCATTGTTTGGTTTATCTATCCACTTATCCGTTGCCGGATGGCTGGTATCGGTTTGGGGGTGAAGGGCATATGGTTGAGATTAGCTCGCAGGAAATCAAGCCCGACAGCCCGATTTATGAATTACTCAACACCAAGATCCAGAAAGCCTGTGCTTTGATTGTTCCTGGGATTTGGGGATCTAAGCATCTCTCCCACCGTTATCCGAAGCATTCTGAATTCCCGCGAGCAGGAATGAAGATGCTGACGGATAAACCGATTCCTTACCGTTATCGCATCGGTCAGCGATCAACACAGCGAGGCAGACTAGGGCGTGGGCGCTATGCTGTGCCACCAGGGACAGTCTATGTATTTAAGAAACCCTTGGAAAAAACCTGGTGGGATTTTCCAGAAGAGTGGTTTCCCAGGGAAGGACTGCCACTCAAGCATTTTGGGTGTGGATTGTGTCTTCCGGTTGAAATTGATGGTGTCGCATAAGGAGAATAGTCATGTACAAACGAGCCTACGGAATTATCGAAGCCCTAGCCCCGCTGCATGTGGGAGCTACAGCAGGCGAAGAAAGCGGCAACCTCAATCTGATTTTTCGCGATCAGTTTACGCAGACAGGAATTGTTCCAGGGAGTTCAATTCGCGGACGTTTTAGGTCGGAGATGCGACGTGATTTGGCAGGTAGTGAACACCAGTGGTATGGTGCGCCTGCGGAAACAGGGGAGTCAGATTCGACTACAGAATCGGTAGTGAAGTTTGAATATGCGTCGTTGCTATGGCTTCCGGTTTTTTGCCCAGGACAGCCTGTAGTTTGGGTTACTTCTCCCAAACTGCTAAAACGCTATCAGCGCATTGTGGGCGGCGAACTGAAAAATGCTAGGGTGCCAGAAAAATATACAGGTTCATCAACGCTGAAAACACTTAACGTTGAACGTAAACAGAAACTCTTCTTTAACTTTGGATTTTTGGATCTTAAGAAAACAGAGAGTCTAAAACATTGGTTTCCTGATGGTGAAGAATTACCTGCGGTGGTTGTGGCTGACGATGAGATTGGAATGATTCACGACATGGCGCTGTATCGTCAAAGCCGAGTGCACCTGAAAGATGATGAAAAACGGGTGGTGGATAGGGGCGGATTCTTCAATACCGAAGCTTTACCTGAAGGCACAGTGATGGTGTTTCCGATTGCCATTCGCGAAACGGAGGATGTTTGGAAGCCCTTTGGCGAAGGCAATCAGAGTGGTGAGATTTACTTGGGTGGGTTAGAGTCAATCGGATTTGGAAATTGTCAAATCACGTTGAAGGGTGAAGGAGTAGCCGCATGAGTTGGAAGCTATACGAAATCGATCGGATTGCTCAAGAACTAATCATAAAGTTTCGCGATCGCGAGGTGCTAGGCGAAAGCCACAAGATGCGAGCAACAACTGCCTATGGGCTAGAGCGCTTTTGGGGCGAACATTTGCGACTTGAGCAAAAGGAGCGGGACAAAGCGGCATTTTGGAAAGCAACTTGGGATGCGCTTTGCCAAATTATGAAGCAAGCAGGCATCACGATTCCCAATGATAAGGTGAGTCCTCAAAATACTGGATCAATCAAGGCGATGTCAGAAAAGCTGTGGGCTTTTGATATTGAGGAACGTAAGATCGCACTAGCAATTTTGATTGAGCTTTGCGATAGCCTTGTCTGGTGGACGCAGCGCTACAAGAAACCTAAAAATTGAGGGATAAGCAAAATGTCGGATCATGACTATGTTCCGTTAATGTTTCAGGCGCAAGTAGAGGAGCGATCGCAGATTCAACGGTTAATTCCCAGCCAGAAAGCAGAGCAACAAGCCTATGACTGGGCGCAGCAATGGCAAGAAGCCTGCGATCGCAAAACGGTGCCGACGTTTGAGGCACATGTGCAAACTCGTGAGCACAGATTCACTTGGCGCATGGTGACAAACAGCGGTCAAGATGCGGGGGTGATTCGTCCGGTGATTGGAGAGCGGGGCTGGGCTTATTTTCCTGGCTCTAGTATGAAGGGTGCTTTTTTGAGAGCTTGTAGGCAACTTTGTCCACTAGATGTGCTGCGCTTTTGTGGCGGCAAGGGCAAAGACGGGGAACTCCAGCCGGGTCTATTGCGCTTTCACGGCGGCTATCCTAAAGATGCTAAGTGGTTGGATGATTCACTTGTTGATGTGGTGCATCCGCAAGAAGACTGGCAGCTAAATGGACAGAAAAACAATGGCGCATTTATTCAAATTTCGCTGTATCAGCCTACGTTTGTTTTCGGGATCTCTAGCAATAAGGTTTTGAGTTCAACAGAATGGGCAACCATCTGGCAGATTTGGGAGCAGGCGATTGGGCGCGGCATTGGTTCGCGCGTCAGTGCAGGCTATGGACAAACGAGAAACCACGGCGAGAGCAATCTACTAACCGTGCGGCTGTGTGGCGAAGGTATTGCCTCTCAGCGTATTGATAAAACTGGAGAGTTTCGTCCGAATGTATTCAAAGCAGCGTTGCGAGGGCATACCCACCGATTGTTGAGTGGAATCGTTGATGAAGCAACGGCAGAACGATTTACTAAGGAACTGTGGGGCGGCTTTTTAGGGAGAGACGGCGCGATCGCAGGTAAGTTAGGAACTGCTTTCAACGCGCCAGATTTAGAACTTCGCGATCAGTATCGCGCTTCAGTGTATGACACGGGAGAAGCAACCCTTAACTTATTGGTCATGCAAGATGTATCAGAGCAGCAACGCAAAAACCTTAAAATTTTGCTAACTCAGATCATCAAATTTTCACTGCTACTAGGAGGTTTTGGCAAATCTTGGCGACGAACGGATCATCGTCTGTTTTTTCCAAAGTACTTGGAGGATTCACACAAATGTATGATCGGATGTCATTGGGAGTTGCTGGAAAAGTCCTTGAGTTTCTGTGTTCCGGTGAAGCAATTATCAGATGTGACGAGATTTCTAGATGGGTTGCAGGGCAAAATTGCAGGATTTCCAATGTTGAAAGATCTGTCGCCTAGACCCCCTGATGTCACGATGAAGGAAACCTGGCGCAAAGAGAATGTCGAAGTTTGGGGACGGATTGCGGAGGATGAGGATGATTCTGTAGCGGTGAGATGGTTTCATGGAGCCTATCATGGACAAAACTCAATTTATCGCTCCGACCTAACTGGCAAAATGGGGCAAATTGGGCGAATGTGGCATCGGATGTATCCCCGCTATTTACCGCCTCTGGCGGAGAAAACGCCGCCGCGAAAGACAGAACAATTTGTCGAGCTACTGACGATTTTCCCAAATCGATCGGGCAACCCAGATGAGGTTTCTAAAACGCAGGATTTTCTCAAGTTTCTGCGGGATAACAGTGATTTTGAAAAACTTTGGTAGTTAGAGCACTCATGAATATTTGGCTAGTAACAACGGGAAGTAGCGATGTGCAACTCACAAATAATGAGGATTGGAATGATTGGTATCGGACGATTAAAAAATCGATTCAAAGGCTGCCGTTTAAGCCAACTAGAGCAACGGATGATGAGAATGAACCCTATCGCTTGCCTGCAAGGGTGCTAGGGATTGCTTATGACCGCTTGGCGGAGGCGATTCAACCCAACCTCACCTTTCCGCTGTTGGATGGGTTTACGCAGGAGTTGAAGAAACAAGCAGTGGAGATCACTCAAATCATCGTGCTGATGAGCGATCAAGCGGATGTCTTTCCTGAATCGGAACGCGACACAAACCGCTCTCCCTACTGGCAGGATACTTGTCTGCTTTATCCAATTTTGGAGCGCTACTTTTGTGAGCATTTTCCAGAGGCACTGCTGACACCATTGCTGCTAAAACCAGATTCTGTCGATCGTGGGTTGGATAATTGGGATGCGGTGCTGGGATTGGTGCAGCGGGAAATTAGAAGTTTGAACATTGAACCAGAGACGGTTTATGTGAGCCATCAGGCAGGAACTCCAGCAATTTCTTCGGCGGTGCAATTTGCGAGTTTGGCGAAGTTTGGCGATCGTGTTAAATTCCTCGTCAGTAGTGAGTATCGGGAGGATAGAACTCATACGATCGCAAGTTCTAAATACCTCGGTGCAATTCGTTTACAGGAAGCTAAAGCACTGCTCGATCGCTATGATTATGCAGGTGTCAAGGTTTTGATTGGTGGGGCACTTGATACTCAGACACAAGTTTTTTTAGATGCGGGAATTCAGTGGAATTTGGCGGATTTCCAGAGCTTCCGAGACTTACTATTGAACTCGAATTTTATCAAAGCAGAAGATTTTAAATGGTGGTCTTTTGGCTATGAGTCTGCCTATTTAGCTGTTATTCGTCACCGTCAAGGCAGTATTGTGGATGCATTGTTTCATAGCTTTCGATCCGTGGAAGGGCTAATTTGTATCTGGGCAGAGACGACGTACAAAGACTATATAGTCTATGACAAAAAAGGCTCTCCTCAAGTCACTGAGCGCATTAAGGACATCTTGCCGGAATACTGGGAGAGAATAGAAGAGAAGCAGAAGAAATGGCTCACTGAACAGCGTGAAAAAAATCAGCAGTCTATAGATAAAGGTCAAGAAGGGCTTCCATTGAGTACAGGACTATTCAGTCAGAGCCTATACATGCTTTTTGAAACGGTTCGACCGGAGTCTAAGAAAAATAAGTACATAAAGACGGTTTTGTATAGTGCAAAAGATGAGAGAAATCAGCAGTTTCATCGGCTCTTAGGCTTGCAAGAAGAGAATTTATTTCAAGCCTGGAAAGCTACCAACGTTGAAGAGTGGAATGCTGTTCTGTTAGGCTGCCTAAACTTTATTGCTCAGGTAGACTCAACGAGCAATTTTGAATCAATCAAGTCTACTAGTTTTATGGCAAAGGTACATCAGGAGTTGAAAGACACGATCGCATCTCTCTAAAAAAGGCGATCGCAGCCTACGAGCTACAACCCTAGAACATTCACAGACATAACTCTGTACTAACTGCCCAAAGTTCCGCAAAATCCACTCCTGATCTCGTCTTTCCTGCTCGATACAGTGAGGTAGACGCATGAGAGGCTGAAGGGTGATGCGATCGCTTTATGTAGCTCAACCGGGCTGTTACTTGTCGTTAAAGCAAGAGCACATTTTGGTGAAGCAGGGCAAGACTGTTTTGCAAGATGTGGCACTGCCGTTAGTAGAACAGATTTTGATTTTTAGCCAATCGCAGGTGACGACTCAGGCGATTCGGGCATGTTTGTGGCGCAATATTCCGATCGTGTATCTATCGCGGATGGGGCGTTGCTATGGGCGGCTGTTGTCGATCGAGCGGGGATATCGAACCTTGGCGCGGCAGCAGCGATCGCTATTAGAGGCTGAGTGCTTTTGCAGTGCGGTGAGCATTGTGCAGGCAAAGTTGAAAAATAGTCGGGTGATGTTGCAGCGGCAGCAGCGGCGTCAGTCTCTGTTGGCAGAGATGGCGTCTGCGATTCGGGGGTTGAGTTATTTGATCTATCGGGCAGAGCAGGCAACGTCGATCGAGCAGTTGATGGGGTTTGAGGGGGCGGGCGCGGCGTGTTATTTTGCGGCGTTGGGGCAGTGTTTTACGAATGAGGCGTTTCGGTTTGAGGAGCGATCGCGGCGTCCCCCAAAAGATCCGGTGAATGCGATGCTGAGTTTTGGGTATCAGATTTTGTGGAATCACATTCTGAGTTTGATTGAGTTGCAGGGGTTAGATCCCTACGAGGGCTGTTTGCATGTGGGTTCTGAGCGTCATGCGGCGTTGGCGTCTGATTTGGTTGAGGAGTTTCGTGCCCCGATCGTGGATTCTTTGGTGTTGTATTTGGTGAATCGGGGGGTGATGCGGGTGGATGAAGATTTTGATTGGGCGGATAATGGGGGATGCTATCTAAATGATGCGGGGCGGAAGACCTTTTTACGATCGTTTATTCAGCGCATGGAAGAGCGGCTTGGAGAGGGGGATGAGGAGCAGCCTCGTTGGGATCTGCTAAACCGACAGGTGAAGTTGTATCGAGATTTTGTGCGAGATCCCAGGGTTGGCTATAAACCTTATTTGATTCGATGATGTTGCTCTATTTGGTGACGTATGATGTTCCATGTAATGCCCGTCGTAAGAAGGTGGCGGATCTGTTGGAAGGGTATGGGCGGCGGGTGCAATATTCGGTGTTTGAGTGTGTTTTGCCTGTGGTGAAGTATGAGGAGTTGCGGCAACGGATGCGGCAGCGGGTGAATTTGCAGGAAGATAGCATACGGTTTTATCCGATTTCTGGGCATACGTTGCGGCAGGTGGAAACGTGGGGCGGGGTGCCCATTACTCAGGTGCCGGGGTCGATTGTGGTGTAGTGAGGTCGCGGGGGATGGAGGAATCGGTGAAGATGCTTGAGTTTTCGTTCAAACCCTCGGTGGCTTGGCTGGAGAAGATTTCGAGCGTTTTTGGGAGTGTGTGATGCAGTGTTTACGCTCTTGTAAAAAGATCCTTCGCAAACGATGGCTAGACAAGCTGCTACTAATCAGGTTCAATAAAAGGGGTCCCCACTCGCTGGGGAAATCAGTTGAATGGAAACCATCAGGGAGCGGACAGACGATCGCAAAGTCAAATTTGATGTCCCCACTCGCTGGGGAAATCAGTTGAATGGAAACCCGTAAGATTTTTCAACAATTGTCGTGATTTCTTTTTCGAGTCCCCACTCGCTGGGGAAATCAGTTGAATGGAAACTTTTGTGTAGACAATGATTGCATTTCCTTTGTAAAGGTGTCCCCACTCGCTGGGGAAATCAGTTGAATGGAAACAAGTCGGGAGATCGGGGACGGAGACAGGAGCGGTTTCGAGTCGTCCCCACTCGCTGGGGAAATCAGTTGAATGGAAACGCTATGAGTCTAGCCGTCAAAAGAGTCAATTTTATTCGGGTCCCCACTCGCTGGGGAAATCAGTTGAATGGAAACATCTTTAATCACTTGCTCGTTTTTGATTACTTCAATCTCGGTCCCCACTCGCTGGGGAAATCAGTTGAATGGAAACTCAAAAAAACTAGCACCGGGGAGGATGTAGACCTAGGTCCCCACTCGCTGGGGAAATCAGTTGAATGGAAACTCACTAAGGGCGCGTCATAGCGCTTATTGGCGTTGCTGAAGGTCCCCACTCGCTGGGGAAATCAGTTGAATGGAAACGAGAAATGGCTTGATCAATTAACTGCCAAAAATCTGAAGCTTCAGGTCCCCACTCGCTGGGGAAATCAGTTGAATGGAAACCTTCAATATAAGACAAAATCCCGGCTAGAGTATAATGTCCCCACTCGCTGGGGAAATCAGTTGAATGGAAACAAAGCTTTCCTGAGTTCGTGCTTCTTCATCCGTCTTATCGTCCCCACTCGCTGGGGAAATCAGTTGAATGGAAACTTATTTACAGGGACGAGTAACCGAGGGATGGTTGCAGGGTCCCCACTCGCTGGGGAAATCAGTTGAATGGAAACTTGGATTGACGCCGCTAACTGTAAATTCAAGTTTGGTCCCCACTCGCTGGGGAAATCAGTTGAATGGAAACAGTCCTTAAGCGGCGTGTTCTTAGATCGCTTCTCTAAATGGTCCCCACTCGCTGGGGAAATCAGTTGAATGGAAACTGTTTCATCAGATCGAGACCCTACAGTGGTTGGAAAGTCCCCACTCGCTGGGGAAATCAGTTGAATGGAAACGACGAAGTTGGTCACGACTTCCGCCTGTTTCCCCCAGAAGGTCCCCACTCGCTGGGGAAATCAGTTGAATGGAAACCAGTAAATAAGGGTGCAGGCTGGGGGCTGTGGGTGAAAGAGCAAGTCCCCACTCGCTGGGGAAATCAGTTGAATGGAAACCAATATTCCAGAATCCAGGCCGACTTTGATTCTCTGTCCCCACTCGCTGGGGAAATCAGTTGAATGGAAACTTTGAAACTTGTTCGTGACGCCTTGCTTCAAACACTCATTCACGTCCCCACTCGCTGGGGAAATCAGTTGAATGGAAACTCGATCGCTCGGCGTTGCGAAAGCTGGCGGCTCCGTCTGTGTCCCCACTCGCTGGGGAAATCAGTTGAATGGAAACAATTTTAAATGAACAAGGCTTGCTGCTAGATCCGCTAGATTGTCCCCACTCGCTGGGGAAATCAGTTGAATGGAAACTAGCTCAACCGGTTCGCGACGTAACGGATATTCCCCATCTACCGTCCCCACTCGCTGGGGAAATCAGTTGAATGGAAACGAAACTTAGCCTCGATCATGGAAGAACAGTCGTTTGGGGCGTCCCCACTCGCTGGGGAAATCAGTTGAATGGAAACTTACCGATTTTGGCATTCCTGCTGCTGAACGCAAAACGTGAGTCCCCACTCGCTGGGGAAATCAGTTGAATGGAAACAATCTTGCATGGTTTTTTCTCCTTTGTTTGGTTGATGGTCCCCACTCGCTGGGGAAATCAGTTGAATGGAAACTTTGGGAAAATCCTTTCACGTCCCCCCTGATTATGAAGTCCCCACTCGCTGGGGAAATCAGTTGAATGGAAACTGATCTTGCTTAAATCAATTCCCGGTAAATTATATCCGATGTCCCCACTCGCTGGGGAAATCAGTTGAATGGAAACTCAGAAGTGCCTACGGTAACCTGAAGATTATAAACATCTTCATCGGTCCCCACTCGCTGGGGAAATCAGTTGAATGGAAACATTTCAAAATCTCCCCCGGTCGCCCCGCGGATGCCAATTGTCCCCACTCGCTGGGGAAATCAGTTGAATGGAAACACTGAATAGTTCTTGCACTCTTTCCGTTTCAATGAAATGTCCCCACTCGCTGGGGAAATCAGTTGAATGGAAACCAGCGTTAGAGGTTGTAGTAGAACACTCAACCCCGCATGTCCCCACTCGCTGGGGAAATCAGTTGAATGGAAACTCTTGATATCCGAGTTCTCCCAACTGGATAACCCTGATTCAAGTCCCCACTCGCTGGGGAAATCAGTTGAATGGAAACTCGCGGTGCCGTTAATTGCGCCGCCCGTGATCGCCACAGCAGTCCCCACTCGCTGGGGAAATCAGTTGAATGGAAACACACTTTGATCTGTTTGCTTACGGTTCACTTCTCGAGTCCCCACTCGCTGGGGAAATCAGTTGAATGGAAACCATCTAGTGCCATTTTGTCCGTAGATGTTCCAATCTTCCCGGCGTCCCCACTCGCTGGGGAAATCAGTTGAATGGAAACGCTGAATAGAGTGATTGATGGATTAGTGCAAGCTTTGTCCCCACTCGCTGGGGAAATCAGTTGAATGGAAACCATTTAGCCATTGGGTTAGCCAATCATTTAGCCATTGGGTGTCCCCACTCGCTGGGGAAATCAGTTGAATGGAAACATTCTGTGGGGAGAGTTCAAGCGCTAAAACTTTTATGTCCCCACTCGCTGGGGAAATCAGTTGAATGGAAACTTCGCCGCGACTTATAGCCTAATCAACTGTGTCCTCCATTGTCCCCACTCGCTGGGGAAATCAGTTGAATGGAAACCCTTCGAGATCTTGCTGCCACCCGAGCGCCTCCGCGAGGGTCCCCACTCGCTGGGGAAATCAGTTGAATGGAAACTAACTAGCTGTCCGTTTTTGATTACTTCAACTTCGGGTCCCCACTCGCTGGGGAAATCAGTTGAATGGAAACCGCTGAATCTTTCAATCAGCCTTACCGAGTACAACGATGTCCCCACTCGCTGGGGAAATCAGTTGAATGGAAACTCTGAACCCATGGGTGAAGGTGTCTGGTCATCTGGGTCCCCACTCGCTGGGGAAATCAGTTGAATGGAAACACATCAAGAAAAGAAACAGTAGAAAAATCCAGATCGCGAGTCGTCCCCACTCGCTGGGGAAATCAGTTGAATGGAAACAGCGGACGGATAAACGTCCAAGCCCTAGCAGATTGGTTAGTCCCCACTCGCTGGGGAAATCAGTTGAATGGAAACAGATTGGATATTCATGGGAAGACCTCTTATTTGTTAAACAGTCCCCACTCGCTGGGGAAATCAGTTGAATGGAAACGCCCAATACTTGTCGCGGTTAGCGCGAACATAGTCCCGTCCCCACTCGCTGGGGAAATCAGTTGAATGGAAACCCATAATTCTTGACTTGACTTCGTTTGACTTTTGTCTTAAGAGTCCCCACTCGCTGGGGAAATCAGTTGAATGGAAACGATACTGATTGTTTTTCTAGCTCTGTTCGCGGTGGCGCTTTGCGTCTCAAAGACCGAAGAACAGGTCCCCACTCGCTGGGGAAATCAGTTGAATGGAAACCCAGCAGGACAATGCGATCGGGCACGTAGCGCAGAGTAAAGTCCCCACTCGCTGGGGAAATCAGTTGAATGGAAACTTTAAATTCTCCGGGTATCCTGGCATCATAATTTGGGGTCCCCACTCGCTGGGGAAATCAGTTGAATGGAAACAAGCGTACCAAGCGACCCTAAAATCCAATCAACCCAAGTCCCCACTCGCTGGGGAAATCAGTTGAATGGAAACGACTTGATCTCAGTTAGCAGGTCTCCGTTATAGCTTATTTCGGTCCCCACTCGCTGGGGAAATCAGTTGAATGGAAACGCGGTCTTGCAAGCCCTGAAGCTGCCGCACGTCAAAAAGGTCCCCACTCGCTGGGGAAATCAGTTGAATGGAAACACGTAAGGGGGGAGGCGTGGCTATATATATATATAAGTCCCCACTCGCTGGGGAAATCAGTTGAATGGAAACCCAACCTCTATCGCCTGCTCATACGCAGCTATCCAGGGTCCCCACTCGCTGGGGAAATCAGTTGAATGGAAACAAATTAGAAGCGCTCTGGTCTCACCCCAATCACACTCCGGTCCCCACTCGCTGGGGAAATCAGTTGAATGGAAACTCTATCAAACCTTCGGAGGGATAGTATGAATTTTCAATGTCCCCACTCGCTGGGGAAATCAGTTGAATGGAAACTGAAAGAATTGGATCGAGTCGTATGATTAATCTCTCGTCCCCACTCGCTGGGGAAATCAGTTGAATGGAAACCTCATACTTCTTCCAGGTGCAAATTGACGGCACTGCGATTCATGCTCAAAATAATTCTTCCAAACGGTAGTGAAGCAGGACTCTCAACGGCTGCTATGTTGAGTATCCCCGTTGTTTTGTAGAGCAGCACCTTATGCCAGAGCAGCGTAAACACTCTATTTCCATTCCGACTGCCCCACTTCCAGAGCCGATCAGCCAAAATATTGATGCGATCGTAGCGATGCATACCAATGCAGAACGTAGCCTTTCTAGACATCGCAGAATCGTCGAGGCGATGACTCGGTTCTTCAGCCGTCCCACTTTTCTCTATGGCACCGTGCTGTTTGTGCTGCTGTGGGCATTTGTAAACATGCTGCCCTTGGGGTTGCCTCAGTTTGATCCGCCCCCATTTAATGAGTTAGATGTTGCGTTTGGCTTTGCATCGCTCGTCATGACGATTAGCGTTCTGATTCGCCAAGAACGGCAAGAAAAGTTAGCCGAGCAGCGAGCACAATTGAGTTTGCAGCTAAGTTTGCTCTCTGAACAGAAGATTGCCAAACTGATCGCTTTGATTGAAGAGCTACGAGAAGATTTGCCAAATGTCAAAAATCGCTACGATCCGGAAGCTCAGATGATGCAGCAAGCGGCTGATCCTGAACAGGTGCTGACGGCGTTAGAAGAAACGCTGGCAGAAGAGTTAATTGAAATTCAAACATCACACTCAATCGATTAGACGCCCCAAGCCGGATTCTCGCACGTAATTCCTTTAGTAGAGATTTCCTCAAATGTTTCTTTGGCTCGATTGGCTTTCCAGGCGCGATAGATGGTTGTTCGGTACTGTGTATCTGTGGCTTTTGCGATCGCAATCAAGTCAGGGTCTCGGTTGCCGTTCTTCATACAAAACCCATGAGCACTGAAGACTTGCGCCTTTGAGATAAGCGGTAGTTTAAGCACATCTACAACTTGAAAATTTGCCTTGCCTGTGGCGCGATCGTGGTTAATGAATCGATCCAACCAAAGCATTTCTCCATTGTGATCCCGCACATGCGTAACAGCATGTTTGAAGTCTCCATTTTTCTGAAGGTCAATAACCCAACCGCCTATATAGTCCACTCCTTGGGGAACATCTCGATATTTCAGCCCGATGTAGGAGCGGCTTTTGTTTAGAGGTGCAATGACAGGTTTTTGAGTTGAAGCGGGTTGTGTACTTCCGGGCAAGGTTGAACCCACGATTGCCACAGCAACCAAAGGTAGGATGAATGGATATCTCATCGTCGTTTTTTCCGACACATATTAACGTGGGTTCGATATAGACTATCTACTTCGTTGTGCGGGGCTTTCCGGATCGGCGATCGCAGCGAAGGAACTCTGTCAAACTTACGTTGTGGTAGAAGAGCATCTGCGATCGCAGGAAGTTCAGCGGGCGTTGCTAAATGCAAGTATGATTTGCCCTTCTCCCCAACTCTTCTCCTTGAGAAAAAGAGAGCCAGAATTCTTGTTCCCTCTCCGTTTGGGAGAGAGCTAGGGAGAGGGCAGATCTGCGATGCATACTCAGATTCAGCAACGCCGTTCAGCGCTTCCTTCAAAGACGAGCCGCGATCGTTTAGAGCTTCGCAAAGCGAATCGCAGAGCATTGATTGCACTTCAGAAATAACGATCAAAAGTTCACGGCTAAGAGGCTGGCTCAGTCATCCATTGAACCAGTTGCAACACAACACCATTTGGATCGGTAACTTGAAAGAACCGTTCACCCCAAGGTTCGGTTTCAATGGCAGTCGTAATTGTCACCCCTTCGGCTTGTAATCGTGCATATTCTGTGTCGATATCATCTACTACAAAAGCAATCAGCAGACCATCTGCTCGATGTCCGCGCATATGGGATGGCTTAAAGCTCTCTAGTCCAGTTCGCAAGAAGATTAAGTTAAACCCAGCGTCTTGTCGCGAGAGCGACACAAAGCCGTCGGCTGACATCTCTTCGCTAAAGCCAAAGTGTTGTTTGACGAAGGTAGCCGATGCGGTGACATCATCGACATTGAGTGAAATTGCTGAAGCGGTGATCTGCATAGATTTCTCTCAAACTACAAAATGCATCAACTTTGTTTGCTGTTGGCACTGTTTAGACAGTGTTTAGACAGTGTTTAGACGGTTCATCGGAGCGGATTGCCCGTTCGTTCTTCTGCAACATTGCTAATTCTACCCATTAAACGACTCATGGTATGAGACGAGTCCACTAGGTAGTTGCGTGCCAAATGAAATAGCTTGGAAGTATTCAGGTGGAACATCGGGTAGAGCAAGATTTGGTTCTGCTTTAAAGCCAAAACGGCTATAGTACTTAGGGTCTCCAAGCAATACACATCCAGATGCACCAAGCTCGCGTAGAGTAGCCAACGCCTGTCTCATAAGCCGCGATCCGATTCCAATACCTTGATGTTCCGGAGCTACAGAGATCGGTCCAAGACCATACCAACCCTGGCTGCCATCGGCAATAGAAACCGGGGACACAGCAACATGACCAACAATTTGTCCATCAGCCTCGGCAACGAGAGAAACTGTCAAATTCCCTGAGTCACGCAAGGCATCCACAATAAGTGGCTCCCGGTGGCTAGTATGGGGAGCATTGAGAAATGCAGATGTCGTCAATGCCTTAATGTCTGCACCATCAGAGTTAACTTCTTTTCTTATTTTTATCTCCATCGCTGACTCTTTCTTGCAAGGTTAACGATTCATTCAGCGGATTTTAGGTGTTGAGAAGATTCCATGCTTTGTAGATCTGCTCGTTCATTATGACGCAGTTTAAATGTAAAAAATTGCTCAACTGGTGTAGCGCAAAATCGATCAGCGATCGCCTCATAGGCAAGTTCTTGGCGGCTGATATTCATGCCATCGGCATTCTCATGTACAATCTTCGATTCTGGCTTTCAACCCAACGGACGCCATGAGAAGATGAATGATCACGACCCCTACCTAACCAGTCTTCGGATCATGAGATTACAGACCTCACCTTTGTGCACGTTGAAAACGATGAATATGGTGGACAAACGTTAGCAGAATCGATTGCCCATGTTCGGACAATCGCGGCACTTGCAGCAGCAGCCTTGTTTACTCTAGCGATTGGTAATCCAGTAAAATTGTAAATTTCTGTCATCTGTTGACTTTAACCCCTGCTCAGTCAAAACATCTACCCAACGACCTAACAACCCTCCAACACAACTGCCTTGCTTGTAATTCCCTCTCAGGATAGATTTTCTCAGTTAAATCTGTAGTAGACTTAGTACGCATGAACTAACGCAAAGCGATCGCATTAGTTCATTTTGCAATCACCCATAAGTTAGCAGGAGGTTTTCATGCATTTGAATCCTTATCTATTCTTCAATGGTCAGTGTGAGTCTGCATTTAAGTTTTACGAAAAGTGTCTAGGTGGCAAAATCACGGCAATGATGACTTACGGAGAATCGCCGATGGCAGAGCAGACCCCTCCAGAATGGCGTAACAAAATCTTGCATGCCCACTTGATGCTAGGTGATCAAGAGTTGATGGGCGCTGATGCTCCTCCTGAAATGTTTGAAGCCGCCCAAGGGTTTTATGTCTCACTCCACTTCACCAACCCATCTGAAGCAGAACATATCTTCAACGCTTTAGAAGAAAACGGAACCATCCGAATGGCACTTCAGGAGACGTTTTGGGCATCCCGTTTTGCAATGCTAGTTGATCAGTTTGGTACTCCCTGGATGATTAATTGTGACCCGCGTGAAGGGGAATAACGTAAAAGCAAGTAATGGAAAAGGAGAGAAAACATGGCAACAAACACAGTGCAATAAGAATCAACAATGCAGGCTAAACCGCGAAAGGAATCGTCCCCGATGGCAATCTATGACGATCAGCGCATAACGATGATGTTGCTATCAGGCTGGGTGCGATCGCGATTTACTTAACTCCCAACATCAGAGCCTCACGTTGAGGTGTGGAGGGGTGAGAGGGTAGCTGGAGATGTCACCCAGGTACCCATTCACCCCTCATTTCAGCCTTGACAGACCACTAGCCCAAACCCAGATCTGTGACTGCACCCAAACTGCTAGACGACACCAGCTTGGCATATTTTGCCAGCACGCCTCTGGTATAGCGCGGCGCAGGAGGAACCCAAGCAGCACGACGGCGGGCTAGCTCATCGTCTGAAACATTGAGTTGCAGTAGCCGGGCAGGAGAATCGATCGTAATCAAATCGCCCTCCTGCACCAGCGCGATCGTACCTCCAACAAAGGCTTCCGGAGCCACATGCCCGACCACCATGCCATACGTCCCGCCAGAGAAACGACCATCGGTAATCAACCCAACCGAGTCGCCCAATCCGGCTCCGATAATGGCAGAAGTCGGAGCCAACATTTCTCGCATTCCAGGACCACCCTTTGGACCTTCGTAACGAACCACCAACACATCGCCCGCTCGAATCTTGCCTGCTAAAACTGCATCCAGACAATCTTCTTCCGATTCAAACACGCGTGCAGGTCCAGTAATTTGCGGATTCTTGACCCCCGTAATTTTTGCCACCGCGCCTTCGGTTGCCAAATTGCCCTTCAAAATTGCCAAATGACCTTGCGGATACATCGGGCGATTCCACGGGCGAATTACGTCTTGATCGGGGCGCGGTTCTGCGGGAATATCTTTAAGCAATTCTTCAACGGTTTGTCCCGTAATGGTCAGACAATCGCGATGTAATAAGTCGTGGGACAGCAGCATTTTCATCACTTGAGGAATGCCGCCTGCTTTGTGTAAATCTGTAGCAACATAGCGACCCGACGGTTTGAGATCACATAAAACCGGAACACGAGCGCGAATGGTTTCGATATCGTCAATGGTAAAGTCAATGTGAGCCGCATGGGCGATCGCTAGAAAATGCAATACTGCATTGGTCGAGCCACCGACTGCCATGATCACCGCGATCGCATTTTCGATCGATTGACGGGTAATGATCTGACGCGGCAATCGCTGATGCCGAATCGCATCTACCAAGGCATGAGCCGACTTTTCAGCACTGTCTGCTTTCTCCGCATCCTCAGACGCCATGGTAGAGGAATACATCAAGCTCATGCCCATCGCTTCAAAGGCAGAAGACATCGTGTTTGCCGTAAACATTCCACCGCAAGACCCCGAACCCGGACAGGCATGGCGCTCAACGGCCATCATCTGCTCTTGGGTAATTTTGCCTGCACTGTGTTGCCCGACTGCTTCAAAAGAACTGACAACGGTGAGATCGGTGCCGTCTAGGTGTCCGGGTTTGATCGTGCCGCCGTAGACAAAGATGGCGGGAATGTTCATGCGGGCGATCGCAATCATCGCACCCGGCATATTTTTATCGCAGCCCCCGATCGCCAGCACCCCATCCATGCTTTGACCCATACACGCCGTTTCGATCGAGTCGGCAATCACATCGCGCGAAACGAGAGAATATTTCATTCCCTCCGTTCCCATCGAAATACCATCGCTAATCGTAATTGTGCCAAACATTTGAGGCATGCCGCCAGCACCGTGAATTCCGACTTCAGCCCGATTTGCAAGAGGTTGAATTCCCATATTGCAGGGGGTAATGGTGCTATGTCCGTTGGCAATTCCCACAATCGGTTTGGTGAAGTCTTCGTCGGTAAATCCAACAGCGCGGAGCATGGCGCGATTGGGAGAGCGCTGCACGCCTTGGGTGATTGCTTGACTCTTAAGATTGTCCGGCATCGTAGTAATGTGTAGTGCGTAGGTCGGCAGTGGATGGGTTGGATAACGACAGAACCATTCCATCACAGACCGCTATTCTAGAACGTTTCAGGATGCGGATTGTAGGGGTGCTGGGTTTTCTTAAAGGAGCAGAGTTAGGAAAATAGATTAAATCGTTGCAGTTGGGCTTCGATCGCTTTCGGCAACAGTTTCCGCAGTTGGGCTTTGTCTTTAAAGACCAATCGATGTTGGCTAGGCAGATCAAACGGAAACTGCCCCGGCAGGTCTGAGCGCTCCATCTGAGCGAGCAAAATTTGCTCGGTGCGCTTGGCTTGTAGGGCATATCCTGTTTCGACACAGACATTTGGGCTGGGAATGAGCAAGGACGGCGATCCGGCAATCTCTGCAATTGCCGTCCCATCGGCAACAAATAAAAGGCATTGACGCAGCGATCGCATCAAACTGCTGTTAAGCCGAATTGGGCCTTCTGAGAGCCGATGAGATTCTTTCAGGGTGAGGGAGAGGCGCGATCGCCGATTCAAACTATCGATAATATTGACTAACTCATCGCGCAGCAGTTCGCTCGATTCTGAGAACTCGTTTTGGTAGCACAGAAAAATTTCTGGCTCTAGCGATGCTAAAACTTCTTGTTTGGAAAAATAAATCTCGTGGCTCGAAAGATCGATATTGGAAATGGCGTATCCGCCGCTGCCTTCGATGTAAAACTCAACGCTTTCACCCTCTAAGTAACGCTGAAACCAAACTGACTGCTTCACCTCTGAACTGTCTTCTAAAAAATCGGCTCGCAGCCCTGATTTCAGCAAACTATTTTTGCTGAGTCTCATATCGTGGGGACGTTTTTCTAGCTCCCGGATGGGTTCGTACTGTTCTAGATACCACGCTTTGAGGGCAATAATCGCCATGCTGCCTTCTGCCTCTTTCTCGGTTACTATCTTTCTCGGTTAATCTTTCTTGGTTACTACAACTGTTTAGCACACAACTGTTTAGCACAATGGCACTCAGCATCTAGGCTTTGAGCGCTTTTCTCTCACTGGTTTATTGTATATAGAGTTGAACCGGTTGAGCGCACGAGATGGCAGGTCGCCAATTTCACGTCCCCATTTAATATAGTACATGTAAACTACATTTTTGCCATGTTCAAAGTCCCTCAGAATAGTCGAAATGTTGAGGGATATTCACCCCTCAGAATTTTGGAATGTCAATGATGGGTTTTCTAGCGGCATAGTGCCGCTAGATCACATCTGGGAAGTTGCCTTAGCGATTTGGTTTATATTTACATGTTTAGACTATTATCATGACGCCGCATCGGTTTAAAGAACGATCGGCTTGCTGAGTAGTCCCCCGCTCAACTATTCCTTACGTCCTCAACCCTGTTTAGCGCCATGCCTCTTAGCCTTTACAATACGCTCAGCCGTCGCTTAGAGCCGTTTGAGCCGCTAGAACCCGGAAAAATCCGAATGTACTACTGCGGTGTTACGGTATACGACTATTGCCATGTCGGACATGCGCGGGCGTGTGTGGTGTGGGATGTCGTGCGGCGCTATTTGGTTTGGAGGGGCTATGAGGTGCGCTATGTCCAAAACTTTACTGACATCGACGACAAGATTTTGAAGCGATCGCGGCAAGAAAAATCAACGATGGAAGCCGTGGCAGAACGCTACATCCAAGCCTACTTTGAAGATATGGCGAGGCTTAATGTCAAAGAGGCTGACGAATATCCCCGGGCAACCCATACCCTCGATGGCATCAAGCGCCTGATTCACGAACTTGAAACCAGAGGCTTTGCCTATCCGAGCGCAGGTGATGTTTATTACTCAGTGAAAAAGTTTGCTGACTATGGTAAGCTTTCGGGGCAAAAAGTAGACGAGCGCCAAACAGGAGCGAGTGGGCGCGTGTCTGAACCAGAAGACGCCCAAAAACAAGACCCCGCGGATTTTGCCCTGTGGAAATCGGCAAAGCCTGGAGAGCCTGCTTGGGAGTCACCCTGGGGGAATGGGCGTCCGGGGTGGCATATTGAATGCTCGGCGATGGTACGAGACCGTTTGGGTGAGACGATCGACATTCATGCGGGCGGCAACGATCTGATTTTTCCGCACCACGAAAACGAAATTGCCCAGTCTGAAGCCGTGACCGGGAAACCGTTAGCGAGGTATTGGCTTCACAATGGTATGGTGAATGTCAATGGTGAGAAGATGTCTAAATCTCTCGGTAACTTCACAACTATTCGTCAGATGCTCGATGCGCCCAATGCGCCTGACCCGATGGCAGTGCGGATGTTTATTCTGCAAGCCAACTATCGCAAGCCGATCGATTTTACGGATGAGGGCATTGCCGCCGCTCAAAATGGCTGGGCGGTGCTTCAAGATGGGTTGCGGTTTGGGGGTGAGTATGGCGATCGCTTGGGTTGGGCAGGCAACGTCGCTCCCCAAGCCGATGCGATCGCGCACTTTCGAGCGGCGATGGATGATGATTTCAACACCTCCAGTGCGTTAGCCGTGCTCTTTGGTTTGGCAAAACAGCTAGAGCGCGCCCGAAATTTGCTGATTCATGAAGGCACAGCAGGCGACCCCACCGCCGTTTTAGAGTCGCAGTGGCTAACCTTGGTAGACCTTGCCGGGGTGCTGGGTCTCGAAGCGCAGCCAGAGTCTCAGGAGCGGGCAGATTCGCTGTCTGAAGCCGCGATCGCAGCCTTGATCGCCGAGCGTACCGAAGCCAAGAAAACCAAAAACTTTGCCGAAGCCGATCGCATCCGCAATGAGTTGCAGGCTCAAGGCATTCAGCTAATTGATAAACCGGGGGGTCTCACCCTCTGGCATCGCGTCTAAACTAGAAGAACACCCGATTAATCACGCACCATTACAGTTGACTTCACAGCTTCTGTGGTCAGTCTTCTCTTATAAAATTCTCCAGAACGGGAAATCTAACCTTTGTTTTATGCCGACGGGATCGATGATTACAAAACTCACACATTTGCTCTCAACCCTCGACATTCCCGCAGATTGGGTCGGCTTAAGAGCAACCCGGGAAGCCTCGACTCACCGTTCTGCCCGCGATGGAATGCCTGAAACAAATGGCACCTCTAGCACCTCTGGCGTGATGGTGGAAGTGCTCGTTCAGGGACAAATTGGCTATGCGGCGACTAATTTGCTCAGCGCCCAGAGCGTGCGGGCGGCGGCAGAAGCTGCTTACCAGCATGCGATCGCAGCAAAAGACTGGGCAATTCACCCCACTCCCCTTTCGGCGCGTCCTCCTGTAGTCGGGCAATACCATTCGCCCAGGGTGAAACCGTTTGATGTGCTGTCACCGGGGGAGATCAACGACGTCTTGATCAACATCTGCCACACGCTGAAACGGTCGGATGCCATCGTCCAAACCACTGCCACTGCCATCACCACCGAAACCGAATCGTGGTTTGTCAGCAGCAACGGGTCGGAGGTCTATCAAAACTTTCTGCGGATCGGAACCGATTATGCGGCAACGGCTCAAGCGGGCGCGATCGTGCAGCGCCGGTCTAACAACGGCTTTTTGGCCCACTGCTACCAAGGCGGCATGGAATATTTCATCACGCCTCACCTGTGGGATCGAGTCCAGCAGGTGGGAGAACAAGCGGTAGAGTTGCTGAGTGCCGAAGAATGCCCAACAGAAACCACAACGCTAGTGTTATCGCCCGACCAAATGCTGCTGCAAATCCATGAAAGCATTGGGCACCCCCTAGAACTCGATCGCATTTTAGGGGATGAGCGAAACTACGCTGGCGGCAGTTTTGTGAAGCTTCAAGATTTTGGCACTCTGGTGTATGGGTCGCCCTTGATGAACATCACCTTTGATCCTACGGTGTCTGGTGAGCTAGCTAGCTATGGGTTTGACGACACCGGAGCGCCTGCCACCCGCGAATATTTGATTCAAAACGGCGTGCTGCAACGGGGGTTAGGAAGTCTTGAAAGCCAGGGCAGAAGTGGCGTTGCTGGTGTTGCCTGCACCCGAGCCGCCTCGTGGAATCGTCCGCCCATTGATCGGATGGCAAACCTAAATCTTGAACCTGGGGATTGCTCGTTTAATGACCTAATTGGTTCCATCGATCGCGGCGTTTACATGGAAGCTAACCGCTCTTGGTCGATTGACGATCAGCGTCACAAATTTCAATTTAGCTGCGAATATGCCAAGCTAATCGAAAATGGCAAACTGGGCAAAACCTTGCGAAATCCTAACTATCGTGGCATCACGCCCCAATTTTGGAGCAGCCTTGCTGCCGTGGGCGATCGCAGCACCTGGCAGATGTATGGCACACCGTTTTGCGGCAAAGGAGAGCCAAATCAATGTATTTGGGTGGGGCATGGGTCGCCGGTTGCCCGGTTTGCCAATGTTGAAGTGTTTGGGGGCGGGGCATGACGACGGTAGAACTGGGGGCATTGGAACAGAGTTTTAATACAGTGGTAGAGCAGCTACGATCGGGGTTAAACCCTGGCGAACACTTTACCCTGACTCTAACCAGCGAACAAAGCCAATTTACGCGGTTTAACCACGCCAGAGTCAGGCAAACTGGAACGGTCTGTGATGGCATTTTGCGCCTGAAACTGATGCACGATCAGCGCAGTAGTTATCAAGATTTTCCATTTACCGGAGAGGTAGACATCGATCGGCAGGAAGCCCAACAGGTGCTCTATGCCCTGCGGCAGGAAGTGGCTCAACTGCCCGAAAATCCTTACTTGATCTTGCCGTCTGGGCGCGAAACCAGCCGCGAACTTCACTCTGGCAAGTTACTGGCAACAGAACGGGTGCCCTCAACCATTCTTCCGGCAGTAGCAGACCTCGATTTCACCGGCATTTACTCCGCCGGACTCGTGATTCGTGGCTATGCCGATTCGATGGGGCAAAAACACTGGTTTGCCACCGATACCTATTCTCTAGACTATTCTTTGTTTACCGACCAGGGGCAAGCTGTGAAAGGCACGATCGCCGGGAGTGAGTGGGATCAGTCGGCTTACACGGCTAAGATTGAGCAGTCTAGAGAGCAGCTAAACCGCCTAACGAAAGCGGCAAAACCCATGCAGCGCGGACAGTATCGCACCTACTTAGCCCCGGCTGCCGTAGCAGAATTAGTGGCTATGCTCTCGTGGGGCGGCGTGAGTGAAGCCTCCTATCGGCAAGGCGGAAGTTGCTTTGCGGCGCTGCGTCGGGGTGAGAAAAAACTGTCGCCGAAGTTCCACCTCAAAGAGAACTTTACGCAAGGGTTGGTTCCTCGATTTAATGAGTTAGGCGAAGTGGCACCCGCAGAACTGCCGCTGATCGTGGCGGGAGAGTTAGTCACCCTGCTGATTTCGTCTAAAACTGCTAAAGAGTATAGCCTCAACGCAAATGGGGCGACCCACGACGAAGGGCTGCGATCGCCAGAACTTGCCATTGGGGATTTGCCGAGCGATCGCATCCTTGCCGAACTCGACACCGGGTTATATGTCTCAAACCTGCACTACTTAAACTGGAGCGATCGCCCCACGGGTCGTATTACCGGGATGACGCGATATGCCTGCTTTTGGGTTGAAAACGGTGAGGTTGTTGCCCCGATAGAAAACCTACGGTTTGATGACAGTTTGTATCAGTTTTGGGGTGAAAACTTGGTTGCCTTAACAAACGTTCAAGAATTCATTCCAGACGTTGGCACCTACGAGCACCGAAACTTGGGCGGCGTTTGGGTTCCGGGGATGATTGTTGACAACCTGACCTATACGCTGTAAAAAAGCGCGAGTGAGCCGCTAGCTACCCAACACTGTTGCGATCGCATCAATCTTCTCGTAGCCAATTGATTTTTCACTGCGACAGATCCTGGAACCCCCTGCCTACGGCATCTCCCCTGGGTCAGGAGGGGTTAGGGGAGGTCGCACATCTGTAGCATTTACAGATTAATTTAGTATCGCATCAATTCTTTCTGGCGGTTGGAGCGGTTCGCCAACTATTGCTGAACCTACCGTGAGGATACGTTCTCGCGATTTGGTGCGGGCAAATGCCATTTCATTCCTTTGCTTACCGACAAGTTTTACTAATGCGATCGCCTAAAATCTTGCCTAACCCATCCCCTCAATTGCTTTTTGTTGACTGATGAATAAAACGTCAGTCTTTTCTTTTGCAGAAAGCACATTACAGAATTTTATAGAACCGTATTTGCCACAATTTTCTTGAGAAACAAATTGAGTAACTTCACTGCGATCGATTTAAATTTCGGATGAAGTGATCAATTTGTCCCGATCAGGAGTCCAATAGAGAGGATTTATCTTTTGAGAGTGACGGCATCTATAAATACAGTACATTTGATCTATATCATTGCTTTAGATCGTAGAAGAATGTGCAGGGGAATCTTATAGGAAACCGTCTTCTCACTTCTACCCTTTCGTGCAAGGAACTCAGACAATGAACTGGAACAGCGCTGTTCAAGCTGCGAGCCGTGGTCTTATTTTTATGGGAATTGCTTCAGCCGTTGTTTCAGGGCTAGGCTTGCGTAGCCTCTCGAATGCTGCCCGTTCTGCCGAGTTGGTGACGAGCGATCGCGGCAGTATGGTGAATGTTCGAGCTAATCCATCGGTGCGATCGCAGGCGCTTCACTACGGCTTTGCTGGCGATCGCGTGCAAATTTTGCAACAACAGCACGGCGACGATCAATGGCTTTGGTACTATGTCAAATTCAATCGTTCTGGCGTGTTGGGTTGGGTGCGGAGTGACCTGATTCGAGACCCAAAATCTGTGGCAAATCAACCCAGCATCATTCCGCCCAGCATCAATCGAGCCGCTGTAAATTTGCCCACCGTGACTCTGCCTCGCGTCAATCAACCCCTGCCAACAAGCCAATCTGCCATCGATCAGCCTGCTAGCCAAGTTGCAACCCGCTCTGTAGATATTTTCCCTCAACCTGCGATCGCGCCGCCTCTAGCACCTTCTGGGGCTAGAGAAACAATGCCAAACTATGGCACTATTTTCACCCAAGAGCAAATTAATTACTTCATGGAAATTGCGCTGGGTTCGGAATATGGTGCAGGTGCAAATCCTAAGATTCGCAAATGGCAAGGTGATGTTCGAGTTCAATATTTTGGCACGCCAACGCCAGCAGATTTATCAACACTAAATACAGTGATCGATGAATTGAATGCTTTAACGGGTGGAGCAATTCGCTTACAACTTGTTCAGAATAATCCAAACATCACGATGTATTTTGTGCCAGAATCACAATTTCGTAGCTATGAGCCTCGCTATGTGCCAACCAATTTCGGCTTTTTTGCAACGAGTTGGGATGCAACAGGCAGAATCTATAAAGCAAATGTGTTAATTAACAGTCGAGATGTTACGCAAAAAGAGCGATCGCATCTGATTCGCGAAGAACTAACTCAGTCGCTTGGGCTAATGCGCGACTCTGAGCGATATTCAAACAGCATGTTTTATCAGCCTTGGACAGACGTAACTCAGTATGCCGACATCGACAAAGCCCTAATTCAGATGTTATATAACCCTAGCATTCAAACTGGAATGACAAAGGCAGAAGTTCTTTCTACCATGCGAACGCTTCAGGCGGCTCAAAGCAACCCTTCTCTGCGATTTTAGGGCACACTCTAACTTTGGCTCTGTGCGTCACGTTTCTCTGCGTTACCAGGGAAGCCTGCTAGGCTTCTGCAACGCCTCCACTAGGCATCACAGTGCGAATCAGCGTTACCTCGCTCAGATCAAGATCCTTGGGAACAACATTAATTAACGATGCCCATCGGAAGTCGGCTCCTGATAGCTGAGTTCCTGTTAGGTTTGCGCCAAATAAAATGGCTGCGCCTAAATAGGCTCCTTGTAAATCTGCGCCGCAAAGATTGGAATGCGATAGGTCAGCGCCGCTTAGGTTTGCGCCACGAAGATTGGCGTGAGAAAGATTAGCGCCGTTGAGCGACGCCCTTTCTAAATTTGTTTCGGCTAGGTTTATGTTGCTTAAATTCGCGTTGCTAAGCCGCGCCTCTGTGAGATCCGTTTGGCGAAAATCGCGCTGCCCTTCAGCATAGCGTTCTAAAAGTTTGCTAGAGTCCATATTTTTTAGTCAATCTATACATCACCCATTCAGTTGCTTACCCATTTATTTAGCTATTTATTTAGCTATTTATTTAGCTATTTGTTTAGCTATTTGTTTAGTGCGATCGCAACTTGTTAGATTTCAAGACTTTTCCATAGAATGCTTTCCTATAAAGTGCACTTTTTTATAGTAAGCCTACTGTCTGTTCTGTTTATATCCTCACAAAGACTGATTTGAATTGCTTCTCCTTTGTAAGGCTTTAACCATCAGCTAGCGTTTAGGAAGTGCTAAATTTAACCTTGGTAAAGCGAGCCAATGACGTTGATATTTATTTCTCCATAGCATTCACGTTTTTATGTTGGTATTTTTTGATCTGCGTATTATCCTTTGGGCTTAGCCAATTTTTCACTATCACTCCAGCAGATATCGAACGGCAGATAGTGAAAGGCAACTATCGTACTCACCTGTATTCACAAGAGTTGCCTTCAGCATTGTAATATCCGTTCGTTTAGCAAAATAGCCTTAGCGATCGCAGCAAAATCAGCTACAAATTACAGAACCGGAGCCAACAATCGAGCAACTCTCGCTGTAAATCTGAGCCACAAAGGTTGCGTTTTCTCTGACGTTTCCACCAAGCAGCATTGCTTTAAATCTTGCAATAGCATGGCTTCAACGTCTTGAATAAACGGCTGCGACAGCACAAACACCGATGCTTCAAAGTTGAGAAAAAACGATCGGTTGTCTAAATTCACCGTGCCAACGGCTGCGATCGCATCATCAATCAACATCACTTTTTGATGCATAAACCCAGGCTGATAACGATAAAACTTCACGCCAGCCATCTGCATTTCTTCGTAATACGAAAAGGCACAAAAATAAACCCAAAAGTGATCCCGATGCTCAGGCAACAAAATTCGCACATCCACCCCTCGAATGGCGGCTAATTTGAGGGCAGCAAGAAACGAATCATCTGGCACAAAATAGGGACTTGCTAGCCAAAGCCGATGCTTGGCTTGATTGATAGCATTGACAAAAAACAACATACAATTTGGTAAGCGATCGGCAGGCCCGGTTGGTAAAACAAAAGCGGTTTGATCGATGCCTTGGCGCGGTAGCACCTCCCAACTTACCTCAGGAACTTCTCTCGTTGCCCAATACCAATCGCCCAGAAAACTGCCCTGCAAACACTGCACGGCTGCCCCTCTAACACTCAGATGGGTATCTCGCCACGGGCTTAAAGGCGGCTTGTAACCCATATATTCGTCTGCAATGTTCAAGCCACCCACAAATGCGATCGCACCATCGACGATCAAGATTTTGCGATGATTACGAAAATTGATTTGCCAGCGATTCCACTTGCCTTTTGTGCTCTTAAAAACATTAACTAACACGCCACTCCGCAACAGCGATTGGCGATACATTCGCGATAATTTTCGAGTGCCGATGCCATCGTAAAGTAGATATACTTTGACGCCCTGCTGTGCTTTCTCAACTAACGCCCTGCGAAACGCGTTCCCGACTCGATCATCACCTAACGTATAAGTCTGTAGCAATATGTAATCCGTTGCCGCTTCAATTGCCGCTAGCATTGCCGCAAATGTTTCATCACCGTTGATCAACAGTTCAACCTGATTGCCAGAAGTAAACGGAATGGCAGCAACTCGGTCTGCCAATTCTCCTAACGAGGCAAGGGGTTGAGGAATTGATGTCGTCGTGTGGTGGCGCAGTTCTTGATAGGCTTGATGGGCGATGTCTTGATGCTCAACAAACGCACTTCGCAGAGCTTCGGCATATCCCTGAAACTCATTTCTGCCAAAGATCCAATACAGGGGGATGGCAATCCACGGAAATGTCACCAGCGAAATGCTCCACGCCACTGCACCCCGCGACGATTGCACATTCATCACCGCATGGGCAGCACTGGCAATTCCGACCAAATGCACCCCCACGACTAGGATGCTCAACAGCGATAGTTCGTTCACATCTCACCTGAAAACTCAACGATCATAGGTTTATGATCGGATGAGATGGCATGATTGAGAACCTTGGCGTGGATCATATTTTGATGTAACCCTCGATAAAAAACGTGATCGAGGGGCGGAGACAGCAAAAAGCGCTTGATATTTTGGGCATCTTTTGGCGGAAATTTAGCCTGGGTTAGCCCTAGCCGACCTGCCATGCCAGCCAGCATGAGCCAGCGCGATCGATTCCATGTATTGAAATCGCCAGAGAAAATGATGGCACCTGTATGAGGTGCGATCGCGCCTTCTAAGGCGTGCAACTGCGCCTTAAACGTTGCCAAATCTACAAAGTTAATCAAGTGAGAATTAATCGTGAGCAGGGTTTGCGCGGAGGTGGGAAACGGATACTCGACCACAAGCGAGACTTTCGGCGTTTGAGTCACCGGCTCATAATGCTGGGTTTTGACTGCCTTTCGCGTCAGACACGAGGCTTTAGCCGCAGTTAATACGCCTGCGTAACAGTTGTGGTAGGTATCGATAAAGTTTGGGGCAAAGTTCCAGCCCATGTCGGTGAGTTCGCCTAGGTGTTGGGTCTCGGCACAGAGCCGTACTTCTTGCAGAAAAATCAAATCGGGATTGTAGCGCTCTAAAATAGCGGCAAACTCAGAGAGCCAACTGCGAACTCGCTGATGAGAGCCAAAGGCAGCACGATTATTTTTTGCAATGTTCCAGTTCAAAATCCGCAGTGCCGGGTTGCACCAGGGCAACGAGTTTTGATGAACGCGCCGCACGATGGTTTCTTCGGTCTCGATAAAGCGTTGGGAGGGAAGGAACGGTTTTACCATGGGATGCGATTTACTACCGCAAATCAGTAACGTTTTATGAAAACGCTCCTCCCAAACCCTATCATCTCCCCTGGGCAATCTGCAATTCTGCCTGCTGCACTGCCGCTTGCCACCGCTCATACCCTTGGGCACTTAAATGAATGCCATCGACCGTGTAAGCTGGCATCATCTCCCCATCATGCGCCACAAACTGGGTGTACAAATTTAGATACACGGCTCCTTCTCGCTGCGCGATCGCTGCCACCCGCCGATTAATACCCGGAATTCGATCGTTTTCAATCGTCAGCGATCGCGTTGGCAAAATCGACTGCACCACAACCTGCGCTTGAGGATGCGCTGCCCGCAACCGCCGCACAATGGTTTGCAGATTCCACACAATTTCTGTATCGCTAGCGCCAGACTTCAAATCGTTTACGCCTGCCATGACATAGATCCGCGTCGGGCGGACGTTTTCAAACGCAGCCAGCCGCGAGAGAATATGCCGAGTTGTATCCCCAGAAATGCCTTGATTGAGCCAGATTTGGGATGGCGGCAAGCGATCGCTCGGAAACCACAAGCTCAGCGAATCTCCTAGCAAAACCGAGAGATCGCGGCTCGATTGCCGTCCGGCGGCAGCTTTTGCCTCTAAAGCTAGCAATTTTCGCCATTGCTCATAGGTTGGCGGCTCTACTGCCTGCTGCCACATTTCTCTAAAGCTATCGATCGATAGGCGAGTATACAGCTTGCCCACTCGCAAGGCGGCGAGGCGTTGGGCATAAAGTTGACTTCCGGTGCGCGGCGCACCCCTATCATCGTGAGGCGCTAAATATTCAGGGCGCGAAAACTCAGGGCGCGAACTCTCAAACTCAAGCCGGGAAATCGGAGATAGCCCTCTCGGAGATGCGTGAGAATCGCGGGCGAGTCCTTTGACATGGTGGGCAATTTGGGTTAGTGAATTTGAGACAACGTTAAAGTCAGGTTGGGCAATGAATGGGGGAGGAAACATGGGGCAATTCGATGGTCGGTAGTCGGTGGTTGTAATCGTCGGATAAAGAAAAGACTACAAACAACGGTTTGCTAAAACAGGGTTGTATCCTTTATCAGAACAATTTGCTTTTCATCAGGAGAATTTCAGAGACCCACAACAGAATATATGGTTTTTTGAAAATCGCCCACAATTCTTCTGAAAAAACGCAAAATTCTTACAGACAAATAGCTTCAGGAATATTAATCAGATGAAATGTAGGATCGCGAGGAAGCTGGCTTTGCATCGAGTTGCCCCAAAATGATCAAATCGACCTTGTTGAATCGATCTTGCTGAACCAACATTATTAAACCAACCAACATTATTAAACCTGAGCCTATGAAAGAGCCGCCACCCCGTGAAGCCGAAGCGTTCTTAGTCTGTGGGCTGGGAAGTTTAGGACAAAATTGTGTTGCTGTTCTCAAAGAGTTTGGCGTCTTGGTCAACGCGATCGATGTGGTAGACATCCAACAATGGGACTTTCCTCAATTGCCAACCTTGATTGATGAATTCTTTGTGGGAGATTGCTGCCAGATTGCGGTTTTAGAACAAGCCCAACTAGAGCGCCATCGAGCGATTCTCCTAGTCACTAGCGACGAACGGGTGAATATTGAAGCAGCGTTTGCGGTGCGATCGCTCAATGCTAAAATCCGCATCATTGTCCGCTCTGCTCAAGACAACCTCAACGACCTGCTCACCAACCGCCTGGGAAACTTCATCGCGTTTGAGGCGACCCAACTCCCCGCCCCCAGTTTTGCCCTGGCTGCCCTTGCGGGCGAAACGAGAGGCTTCTTTACGCTAGAAGACCGGCTCTTGCGCGTAGTGCGTATTACGATTGAGGCTCAGCACGCTTGGTGTGAACGGCGCTTGCTCCACACCCTCAACACCAATACGCGACGCCTTTTGAGCCACACCCCCAGGGGGCAACAATCATCTCTCTCGTTTCATGGGTGGCAACCAGATACAAAGGTTGAAAGCGGCGATTCGATCGTCTACATCGAAGCCGCAGAGCCATATCGCTCGGCTCAATCTCGCCCGGTTCGGACGGCTCAACAGCTTTGGCAAGCCCTCTCAACTCGCCTCACCCAACCCGCGATCGAGCAAGCTCTGCTTCAAGTTTGGCGGCAAGGAACTCAGACGCAGCGCGTTGCGATCGTTAGTAGTATTGTGATGCTCAGCTTGTTTATCTGTAGCTCAATACTCTATAAACTTCAGTATCCTCAAATTGGTCTACAAGATACTTTAAATGTTTCATTAGTTTTGCTGCTGGGCGGATACGATAATCTTTTTGGTCAGCTTGAAATGCCATTTCCAGTTCCGTGGTGGCTTCATGTTTTTAGCATTTTATTAACCGTTTCAGGAACTCTTTTTATTGGTATTTTATATGCGATTCTCACTGAACGAGTAGTGGTTGCGCGATTTCAATTTACGCGACGCCAGCCAATTCCTAAAGACGATCATGTTGTTTTAGTGGGGTTGGGACGAGTTGGGCAACGCATTGCCACACTGCTGCACGATCTCAAGCAACCGTTTGTGGGAGTTCATGAAACCACCCCTGATCCGGCGCTTCCTGCTCACATTCCACTGGTTGTGGATGCGCTCAAGTCTGCTCTTGGTAAGGTCAATTTGGCGGCAGCAAGAAGCGTATTAGCCGTCACCGATGATGAGGTTGTTAATTTAGAAGTTGCGCTGAGGGCACAAGCCATCAATCCGACGGCAACATTGGTGATTCGCACGTTTAAGCCCAGCTTTCAGCAAAACATTGCAAAACTGTTGCCAACCGCGCGAGTTTTGGGCGCTTATGCTCTTGCTGCCGAAGCCTTTGCCGCCGCTGCTTTTGGCGAAAACATCCTGAGCGTGTTTCGGCTCAACAATCAAACCCTGCTGGTGACAGAATATCGAGTCGAGCCTACCGATACTCTAGTTGGGTTGCTGCTAGCAGAAGTTGCCTACGGATACGGTATTGTGCCGATTTTGCATCAGCGAGCCGCCGATCAGCCTGCCCGGTTGATGCCCTCTGATGATATTCGGCTGCACGTTGGCGATCGCATGGTCGTCATTGCCCCGATCGAAGGACTCAAACGCATCGAAGGTGGTGTGCTAGCGCCGCGATCGCACATTGTGCAAATTCAAAAAGCGCTGTCTCAAGATTCTGCGTTTGATGGAGCCACTGCGATCGCGCGAGTATCGGGATGCGATATCAGCACCGCTAGAGCGTTAATGGCAGCGTTGCCTGCCCCGTTGCCGTTCCCGTTGTATCTCCACCAAGCAAAACGGTTGGTGAGCGAGTTAAGCAAAGCGCAAGTTGCCGCGCGGCTATTGTCATCCAACGGTTAAGCTAACCAACCTGAGTTCGGGTTAAGCCGGGAGCAAGAGATTGTCGTTGATCGCAATCGACGGCTTCTTCGGTTGGTGGCAGT